>CAZIYN010000091.1:0-8505 GCA_964543495.1 uncultured Dehalococcoidales bacterium
CGCGCCCGGCGCCTGAAATCACAGGAAGTCAACTGTTTGGGCTTTCTTCCTACAGGGTATCATTTTAAAACCGGGCTCCATGGAGGAATGTTCCAGGAAAATTCCTCTCCTTTTAAATAATTTCCAACGGGCTCTTTGTAAGGGAATAGAGCGGCTGCTCCTCCCGTATGAAGGAATACTACAACATTCTCAGGCTTGAAATACTTCTGCCGGCACAGGTCAATCAGACAGGCCATAGCCGAGGCTGTATATACCGGGTCGAGGATAATTCCCTCTGTTTCTGCTACAAGTCTGATAGCTTCAGCTTTGGCACCGGTGATAGCGCCATAATTATCTCCGGCGTACTGGTCGTAAATAATGATATCATCCCGGATGATTTTTGCATCGGTTTGGAGATAATCAAGCGATTGTTCAATGATACTAAAAACCATATCGATAGCGGGGTGTTTTGTCGGTATTCCCGGCGATACTCCAAGTATTTTAATATTGGATTTGAAAGCCTTTCCACCGATTATAAGTCCTGCCTGGGTTCCGCCGGAGCCGCTGGCATGTACAAGATAATCTATATCTATACCCAGTTCAGAAGATTGACGCAATAGCTCGGGAACTGCCTCCACATATCCTGCAACTCCCAGCGGAGTTGACCCTGCGGCTGTTAGATGATAAGGTTTGCTCCCTGCCAGTTTCAGTTCTTCTATAGCCGCAACTTCAGCCTCCTGCTGGTTTTCCGGCCTGACGACTTTTATCTCCGCCCCCATTAAAAAATGGAGAAGATGATTGCCATCGTAAAAGTCCGGTTCATAATCTTCTTCGGGGCCGTTTTTTACAAGGATTGTTTTCATGCCGGCTATGTTAGCGGCAGCGACTGCCTGTGTACACCAGTTGGATTGAAAACCTGCCCCGGTTACCAGGTAGTCCGCTTTCTTATTGATAGCATCGGCGATAAGGAATTCCAGTTTCCTGGTCTTATTACCGCCAAAAGCAAGCCCTGTTAAATCATCGCGTTTAATAAATATCCTTGGCCCTTCGAGGACTTCAGTGAGATTTGTTAATTCCTGTAAAGGGGTAGGAAGATTAGCTAATTTAGTCCTCGGCAATTCATTTAGTCTGACCATACTATCAACCTCCTTTTTCGCCGACTACCACCGGTGATAATTGATTGTAATTTCCACAATCCAAATAGTCAAAAAGCTGGTAGTAATAAATGTTCTTTTAAACCTCCAATCCGGAAGTCAGAAAACAGCGAACTCGTGTTATACTGTTATCGATGCTGAAATCTCGCTGTTTGCCGGTTGTCGCGGTCTTGTTCGTTTCCACTTTTCTCCTGAGCGCCTGTTCGGAGATTCAGGACATTGAAGACACAGGCTTCCTTACTTTTACCAATGAAGCTATTTCCTTTGAATATCCCGACTGGCCTGATGTAACTCCGGAAGAAGACGAAATATTCCTGCTGAAAAGCGACGGGACGGATGTTTTTTCCGCTAGCCGCTATCCGGTTCCTTCCGCGCTTATGCGACAGCAGATGGAAGAGAACCTGGGTGCCGTATTCGACGGCGAGTATGCTTACCACAAACTCGGTACGGGCGAAGATGCCGTGAATGCTGTGACAAGGATTCTTTACAGCGACTACGAGACATATGTCCTGACGCTCGCCGGACAGGAAACGCCGGATAAGGGACTGCTTTCCACGGCGGAAGTCAGGAGCAGAGAACTGACAGTCTTGGAGAATACAGGGTTTATGCCTATCCCTGTCAACTGTGATTCTTCAATGATAACCTCGGCCGTCAGGGACGCCCGCAGTTTGGGAGCAGAGGTTGTTTCCTGGTATTTTTTCTGGGACGGGCTGGAGGATGACTGGTCGGTAGCCGACTATATTATGGAAGCCCTGTCGCTCGAGGGTAAATCAGTGGCGGTAATGAACGTGATTCATACAAATGTGCTGGGCGAATATCCGCCCGAATACGAGTCCTTTACCGACCCCGGATTCAAAGAGGACTTCGCCGAATTCTCGGTCGCCTTCGTGGAACGCTATCAGCCGGATTACTATTTCATAGGCGGGGAGGTAGATATCTATCTGGACAGTCACCGAGATGAAATTCCCGCTTTCCAGGAACTGCTGGACTATTCATACCGGACAATAAAGGCATCCAGCCCGGAAACGAAGGTCGGCCTGGTGGTGACCTATCATTACGCCCGCGATTATGACGCTCTCGATATCATCCGGACGCTCGCCCCGTATTGCGATATTCTCGGCTATACGGTGCACCCCCATCTTGAAAACTTCAGTTACCGTGATATTTCGCGGGGGCTGGAATATCTGAACGAAGTCTCCGGTGTGGTGCCGGGCAAACCCTTCGCTATTATAGAGACCTGCTGGAGCTCATCGGAACTGCTTGAATCCAGCGAGGAACTACAGGCAGAGTTCGTTCATGATTTCTTCTCCTTCGTGGATTCCGGCGGAGCCGAGTTCGTAATCTGGTTCAGCCTTAACGACCAGTGCGATTGCTCGGAAGCGGCCCGGACTCACCTGGAACCACTCCCGGACCTGATGATAGACGAGGAATACGTCCGCTATTTTGAAGAATTCATGTGCAGCCCGGGGTTGATGTATTCCGACGGCACACCCAAGAAAGCGTGGTATGTCTGGAAGCAATATTTAGATAGATAGGTTAGAGTCAAGCCTGGGTAGACGGTTTTTTTCCTACTTTTTATTGAATCTTACCCCTTGAATTTCACATCCTTCTGGACTAGACTGGCTTGGGAGGACTTATAAACATTTACCTCCCCTTTGTCACTGAAATACAGGAGGAAATCGGAAAAATGAAAGTTACCAGTGTTGAAATATGGGATGTAGAAAACCCGTCTATGCCGCAGAACCACCCGGTGATTATCCGCGTTAATACAGACGAGGGTATCAGCGGACTGGGAGAGGTAGGACTTGCCTACGGTACCGGCCATTCCGGCGGGGCTGCCTATGTAAAAAATCTGGCGGAAAGTTTCCTGCTCGATGCCGACCCTCTGAAAACAGAGAGACTGTGGGACACGATGTTCTGCAATACCTTCTGGGCGCAGGGCGGAGGGCCTGTCGTCTTCGGGGGTATGAGCGCCATCGATATTGCCTGCTGGGATATCAGGGGGAAGGCGATGGGACAGCCTGTTTATCAACTACTGGGCGGCAAGACAAATGATAATCTCCGCAGCTATGCCAGCCAGATACAGTTCGGCTGGGGTGAAGGGGCTCTCTCAAGATTAAGTAAGCCCGAGGAATATGCCGAGGTTGCTAAAGTCGCCGTTGCCGAGGGATATGACGCCGTGAAGGTAGACCCCACGACATTCGACGAGGAAGGCCACAGGACACAGGAACTGAAAAAAATCCAGCAAAACAAAACAATTAAAATGGTCTATGAAAGAATCAGGGCTATCAGAGAGGCTGTGGGTGATGATGTGGATATCCTGATAGAACTGCATTCCGCACTCGGAGTTACCGGCGCCATACAAATCGGTCAGGTTCTCGAGGAGTTTAACTGCATGTTCTACGAGGAAGGCGTGAATTACATGAATGCGGCTTTGCAGGAGAAGCTGGCAGCGAGCGTAAATATCCCGATGGCGGCGGGAGAGCGTCTTTATACGCGCTGGGGTTACCGTCCGTACTTCGAAGGACAGTCGCTGGCTATGATTCAGCCGGACCTGTGCCTTGTAGGTGGTATCACGGAGGGAAAGAAAGTATGTGATTACGCCTATATGTACGATATTACCGTTCAGGTGCACGTCTGCGGCAGCCCTGTCTCCACGGCTGCCTCTCTCCAGCTGGAAGCGGCTATACCCAATTTCCAGATACACGAACACCACGTCATCAACCTCAAACCGGGCAACAGGGAAATCTGCGTCCAGGACTACCAGCCGCAAAACGGCAAATTTTCCGTGCCGGACCTGCCGGGACTGGGACTGGACCTCAACGAAGAGGTCATCTCCCGGTCACCCTGCGTGGTGGTGAAGAAATAATCGAAGGATATACCTAACCTTTTTACGTTTCACCCGTTATCTTTATTGAGAAAGGTGATGAATTGTAAAGAGAGGGATATCCGAAATGATTAGCAATGTGAAGGGTATTTATTTCAGGGTAAAATGGTTTTTCATGCCGCTTGAGGCAAGATACGCGTATCTCTGGGAGCGGACACGGGCCAGTTATGAAGACGGGATATCCCACGGCGTTTATTAAGCTTTAACAAGAAATATAATTACTATCGAATTAAGGCTAACCACGATAGTGGTTAGCCTTTATTAGCTCTCTGTTGACAAAGAGACCTTATGTAAATATACTTCATTAGACTTTTTCATACGGAGGGTATAATGGCAGTTGACGGTACTTACAGTGTAGAAATATCCACACCTATGGGGTCGCGGAATGCGAAAATCAGACTCAAAGCCGATGGAGAAGCCCTGGGCGGCAGCATATCCGGAGAGGGATACGATGGGAAGGAGTTCGATGATGGAAAGGTAAGCGGCAATGCCGTTTCCTGGTCGGTTACTATTCCCAGTCCTATGGGTGGCGATATCACTCTTTCATTCAGCGGAACTGTTAACGGCGATGAAATATCCGGCGATGTACAGCTCGGTTCCTACGGCACGAACACTTTCAAGGGTACCAGGTCTTAGACCACCGATAACCTTGATTTGTGTATGAGGTCTGTTTCTACAGGTCTTCCTCTGATATTGAATAAAAACACTTGAAAGGAAGAACTATGAATTATTCGTCTCCACCTGAAATGAAAATCGACAAAGAAAAGGAATACACGGCAACAATAGATACCGCAAAAGGTAGCTTGATACTGGAGCTGTTTGCCAGGGACGTTCCGGTAACGGTGAATAACTTCGTCTTTCTCGCCCGTGAGGGCTATTATGACAATACCACCTTCCACCGGATTATCCCCGACTTTATGGCGCAGGGAGGCGACCCCACCGGCACCGGCAGGGGCGGTCCTGGATATAAATTCGCCGATGAATTTACAAAACACAGGCACGGAACCGGGGCACTTTCAATGGCAAATGCCGGCCCAAATACGAACGGCTCCCAGTTTTTTATTACATACGCGCCGCAACCTCATCTGGACGGGCATCACTCCGTATTCGGGCAGTTGAAGTACGGGATGGAAGTCCTGAAATTACTGGTAAACGACGACGTAATTGAGAAAATAACCATAGAAGAGAAATAAACGGATGAGACTTAAAGATAAGGTAGCAATCGTCACCGGTGGAGGACTCGGTATCGGGAAAGCTTACGCACGGGGCTATGCCGCGGAAGGAGCAAAGATAGTGGTGGCAGATATCAATCTCCCTGCGGCTGAGGAGACAGTCGACGAACTTATAAAAAAAGGATGCGAGGCATTCGCCGTCGAGACAGATGTATCGAAGGTAAAAGACACAGAAGAGATGGCTGCGAAAGTTATCGGCCGCTTCGGCAGAATTGATATCCTGGTGAATAACGCCGCCAGTTTTCAGAGACCGGCAGCCAACAGGGCACCTGTCTGGGAACTCGACCCGGATGAATGGGACAGGGTAATAAGGGTCAACCTTACCGGGACTTTTCTCTGCTGCAGAGCAGTCCTGCCTTCGATGATTAAGCAGCAGAGCGGGAAGATAATCAATATTGCGTCGGACCTCGGTTTCCGGGGCGCGGCTGCCTTTTCCCATTATTCGACCAGCAAAGGCGGAGTGATTACTTTCACCAGGGCGCTGGCACGGGAAGTGGGTGAATACAATATCAACGTAAACACAATATGTCCCGGTTTTACCATTAGCCGCGAACCGGATGATGTAAAAGACGGGGACAGGCAGCGTGAGTTATCCGGGCGTATATTAAACCGTCCCGAATATCCTGAAGACCTGGTGGGTGCGGCCGTCTACCTGGCGTCTGCGGAAAGCGATTTTATGACCGGGCAGTCGCTGGTGGTCGACGGAGGAGTGTACCTCCACTAGTCGAAGCCGTACCACTTCGTAATATCATTGAGCGGTACCCTGTCCGAATAGACTCCGTACTGTGGGTTTTCGGTATCAGGGTAGCCGATTAGTATTCCAAGTACTATTACCTTGGACTCCGGTATTTCCAGCTTTTCCCGGAGTACCTCGGGACACCTGACGGATGCCGCGGCAGCCACCGTGCCCAGTCCGTGTTCCACGGCGATGAGCATAATTGTCTGGGCAATCAGCCCGCAATCGAAAATGGCGTAAACGTCGTGATGCTCTCCGTCCTGCTCGTACAATTCACGGTCGGTCAGGATATAGATGACACAGGGGGCATCGTACATTTTCGAACCCTGGACCTGGCGCTCTCGTAGCACTTCTTTGGGGTCGCGACCGTCCGGCGGCTGCTGCCTTCTTGCATAGGGTAGCCGCTCGCGTATGAATTCCGGGAACTGCCTCGGGAATGACAGGTCAGGTATTGAGGTCTCGTCCGCCTTCTCAAGGAATCCCTGCTTTATACCTGCCAGCACTTCGCCTCCGGCTACCACGAATTCCCACGGCTGGGTGTTTCCCCAGGACGGCGCCCGCCGGGCTTTCTCCAGAATATCCCGGATGATTTCCTTCGGGACCGGGTCGGTCTTGAATCCCCGGGTTGTTTTTCTTTTATTAACAGCTTCCAGTAGTTCCACTTCCTTTTCTCCTTGGTATATTTATTCCTGTGAACTCAGGTACATACAGATGGCGCCGCAGGCTGCCACATTCAGCGATTCCGCTTTTTTACCGACAATCGGGATTTTCAGCCTGTAGTCGGCTATTTTTAACGTTGTTTCGGAAAGTCCTGCCGCCTCGTTTCCGAGCGCCAGGACCAGTTTTTCATGCTTTTGAAGAATATCAGGTTGTGCGTTCCCGTTGAGGTCGGCGGCTATAAGAGAGAAGCCGCTCTTTTTCAGGATTGCGACAAGCTCCGGATAACTGCTCGTCCTCCTTATCCACAGAGACAGGATAGTACCGGCTGTTGCCTGGACTGTCTTCGGTGCCAGAGGGTCGGCGCAGTTTTCGGTCATTATTATCCCCGAGAAATCGAATGCAGCGGCGGTGCGGATGAGAGTGCCGACGTTTCCTGGGTCCTGGATATCTTCCAGCAGCAGGACTCTGTTACCCTTATTGGACGGCAGGTCTGCGGAGTATATTTCCGAAGGCAGGCTTATGATTGCCATAATACCCTGCGGAGTTTTCGTCTGGCTTATCGAGCGGAACTGGCTCTCTGTAAGATACCTCAACGGATAGTTGTTATAAGTATCAGGGAGGTCTCCCGAAGTCAGGACTTCCATTATTAATTGAGGTTGATTTTCCGCTATCTGCCCGATAGCTCTTTCGCCCTCGACTATAAAAGCACCCGACTTCAATCTGCCTCTTTTCGAGGCAAGTTTTTTATACCAGCTTAAGGGTCTGAGAGCTGCGGACATACTGTTAACTCCCGAATCGGTGATATTCTCAATCTAATTGTCCACCCTGCTCTTTGTCAAGGCAGGTGTTGTTTGTACCGGTAGACCTGGACCTGCCGGAAACGGGTTCCGTGTTATAATTGATGCATAACCAATTATCTGCAAGGAGGAAAGAATGCCAGAATACCAGATTGACCATATTCATTTGATGAGTCCGGACCCGGTTAAAACGGCTGAATTTTACGAGAAGTCTTTCGGTGCCAGGAGGGTGAATGTCAGCGAAATGGGCGAAGGCAGGAAGAATGTAAACCTGGACCTGGGCGGAGTAACAATCCTGATTTCGCAGCCACGCGGAGACGCCGCGGAAAACGGGCTTGGCCATTTCGGTATCAGGACCGACAACCTCGAAGCGGCGGTGAAAGAACTGAAAGCCGATGGCGTTCCGTTTACGATGGATATCACTCAGATCAGACCCGATTTTAAAATTTCATACCTGACGGCGCCCGAGAATGTATCCATAGAGCTGCAGGAGGGAAGTCTTTAACAGGGTGAATACCGGTTACCGGGAATAGCGCTGCAACCGGGAGGTAGAAAAATGGCGGTGGATAATAACGAGGAAGAACTCTGGCTGATGAAACTTGCCCGTGAATATGACGGCAACCTGCCGTATCACGGTGAAATCGAGGTGCTGGAGTGGCTGAGGGACAGGGCTGATAAGACCGAAGACAGTGAGGAACGGAAACGGTACCGGGAGCTTATTGAGGAAGCCGAAGAGTTCGGAGGGTCCGACGACTGGGGTCAGATTTCAGGAGAACTGGTGAAATTTGCCCGGTTGCTGGAATATTTAAGAGCCCGCGCCGACGAATAGCTTTACTATACAGGTTTCCTGCCGCTATGACGTTTCATAAAATCCGTTATTATTCTGGTTGATTCCTCTACCGCCTCGCTGTGAAAGCCGTGCCCTTTTCCTTCGAGCAGTACCAGTTCCGCACCAGGAATCCTGGAAGCGATAATCTGCGAGTTCTCAGAAGGTATCAGACGGTCAGCAGTGCCGGCTATGACCAGTGTGGGCAGTTTGATTTCAGGCAGATGGTCGTGT
>CAZIYN010000092.1:0-8479 GCA_964543495.1 uncultured Dehalococcoidales bacterium
CCCGACCTTAAAATCACCATGCACCTCGCTGCCTATCTCCACGATTGTCCCGGCAGCTTCGTGACCCATAACATCGGGGCCTTCCGCCGCCGGACGTATCCAGGGTTCGGCGATAGCGCCTTCAGGCAATATCCCCAGTCCGAACCTGCCTTCCACAATCTCCGGGTCGGTACCGCATATCCCTGCATAGGCGATTTTCACCTTAATCTGGTCGGGTGCCGTGACCAGGTCTGGCACATCCGTATATTCCAGCACATTGATATCTTTTAAAACTACTGCTTTCATAGGCAAAATACCTCGCTGATTATTATTCTCCGGGCTGAAGGTAAGAACAGAATTAAGACTGTCCGGCAGTCTTATACCGAGTCAATTATGAAGAACGGGATACCCTTTGTCAATACAATTTCCACTATACTCCAGACCGTTTCTTGTTGACTTGTATTCACTTCTCCACTAGAGTATAGATGGGTTAAGTAAATCGGGTGGCCGCCCGCCTCTGGCGGGAGGAAAGTCCGAGCTCCACCGGGCAGGATGCTGGATAACGTCCAGGAGGGGTGACCCTACGGAAAGTGCCACAGAAACATACCGTCCGCCTCTGGCGGATAAGGGTGAAATGGTGAGGTAAGAGCTCACCGGCGGTCGGGTAACCGGTCGGCCGGGTAAACCCCATCCGGAGCAAGACCAAATAGCGGGACATAAGGACGCCCGGCCTGTCCCCGGGTTGGTCGCTCGACCCCGCTGGCAACAGCGGGGCTAGATAGATGGCCACCGTCCGCCTCCGGCGGATACAGAACTCGGCTTACAGGTTTGCTTAACCCGATGAAAACACGCGTCCGCCCGGATTTTCCGTAATATAATGTCCGCGCCTGCATACCGCGTAATAAGGAGAAGTCCCATGTTTAAAAAGAACAAACTGCTGATTATCATACCTCTGATAACCGCCGGCCTGGTGATATCTTTCATTTCCGGCTGTTATATAAATGCCAGCCCGATAGAAGATGTATTTTCCAAACCGGCAGATGAAGAGTCGGAACTCGGCAAAGAGGTCGTCGAACAGGCATGGGACATAATTTTCGATGAATACGTGGACAAAGACAAGCTGGACGCGGCGGAACTTAGCAAGGCGGCAATAGAAGGAATGCTGGAATCCCTGAATGACCCCTATTCAGTCTACATGGACCCCGCCACCTACCAGGCAAGCGTGGAAAGTTATACGGGCTCATATGAAGGAATCGGTGCCTATGTAGGAATGAGGGAAGGAAAGATAATAATAATAGCTCCTTTCCCGGACTCCCCTGCAGATAAAGCCGGTATTGAGCCGGGAGATACACTGCTGGGAATAAACGGCGAATCTGCCGAAGGACTCAGCATAGATGAAGCAGTAGTCCGCATCAAGGGACCGGAAGGGACACCGGTCAGGCTTCTCATCCTTCACGAGGGTGAGAGCGAGCCCGTGGAGATTGATATAATCAGGGGAAAAATAGAGATGGCAAGCATCCTTTTTGAAATGAAAGACAATATCGCTTACATCCGGATTATTCAGTTCACCAGACGCACCAGTGATGAGATGGAACCGGTAATGGAAAGGCTGACAGAAAACGAGGCTTCGGGAATAGTCCTGGATTTGCGCAGCAATCCAGGCGGGCTGCTCGAATCCGTCGTTGACGTGACAAGCCGGTTTATCGACGAGGGGATCGTACTCCACGTAATAGATAACGAAGGGACACGAGCAACATACAGGATTGTTTCCGGGATCGAGGACACCGACCTACCGATGGTCGCTCTCACGGACAACTATACCGCCAGTGCCAGCGAGGTACTCTCAGGAGCACTCCAGGACTATGGCCGTGCCGTAATTGCCGGTACGGTAACATACGGCAAGGGCAGCGTCAATATGATTCACAGGCTCAAGGACGAATCGGGTCTTGTCCTTACTTATGCCCGCTGGTATACCCCGAACGACCACCTGATTGAAGGTGAAGGCATAACACCCGACTATGAAATCGAACTCGAAGGCGAGGAAGCCATCCGGTGGGCGATAGATTACCTGCACGATAATAAATAGTAACAGCCTATCAAGGTATATCGGGAGAAAAGGAGATTTATGAAATTGGAAATACGGGCTGCCAGACCCGATGAAATGGAAGAATTCAAGCGTGTTGCTCATACCTCGTTACTGGTACCGGTATCTGAGAATTTAAAACCGGAACTGACACTCTGCGCTTTCGAGGACGGAAAACTCACTACCTCCTATGGAGCCTGGCAGATGACGATGCGGATAAACGGGGCGGATATCCCGATTGCCGGCGTGACGATGGTCGGCACACTACCCGTATACCGCCGCCGTGGCTACCTGAGGGAAATTACGGAAACGCACTTTAAAAAATTATATGACGAGGGTGAACGCCCCATCGCCGTCCTTCACCCTTCACGCACTGCAATCTACCAGCGTTACGGTTACGCCGTGGTCTTAACAAGAAATACCTACAATATCGAACCGCGGTATCTCGAATTCGCCCACAACCGGCAGCCAGCAGGCTATTTCCGCGAGGCCGGCGAAGATGACATGGAAATACTCGATGACATACACCGGCGCTTCATAGCCGATAGAACGGGATACATGCACCGTACCAATGATATGTGGAAATCGAGTGTGCTGTCTCCACCCCGGGAGAGAGGACTGCTCTCAAAAGTAATTTATGAAGAAGACGGCAAACCGCTCGGCTACGTAATATACACCGTCGAACCGTCGCGTGAATGGAGGGGAGGCCTGTACCGGGACCTTTTTATCCGCGAGCTCAATTGGCTTTCGGCTCCCTCTTATCAGGCAATCTGGGAATATTTCAGCCGGATGGACCTTGTATATTCCGTGTCCTGGCGCCAGGTACCCGTCGATGACCCGCTCCCGCACCTGTTAATAGAACCGCGAATGCTTAATGCCACTTCTTACGGTGCAATGATGGCACGTATCGTCGATATAAAACTGGCACTGGAAAAACGCGTTTTCGGTACAGAAGGCAAACTTACATTCGAAATAATCGACAGGCTGTGTCCATGGAATAACGGACGATGGAAGATGGAAACTTCGACCGGGGGATGCTCAATCAGCCGGAGTGACGAAGACCCGCAGCTCGTGATGCCTGTCAGCACAATGGCGATGCTCTACTTCGGGCAGCTCCGCGCCAGTGAAGCATCGCGAATGGGACGCCTTGATGTCCTCCGGCAGGATGCTCTATCCTCGTGGGATAGAACAATGAGTACCAGGTACAGACCGGCGGAAAACGACTTCTTCTAACGATATTATCCGTCTCTATCCATTTCAATATACCGGAAATTTACCTTGTATTTCCGGTGAACCGTAACGATTTTATAGCTTTTTACGTTCTATATAGTAGAACGAACCTAAAGGGGAAAATACATATGAAGAAAAGGACCGGAATTTTACTCACAGCAGCCTTATTTGCATTACTTGTATTTACCGCTTCCTGTACGGCTGCAACTACCGGTGAAGAACAAATCGATGAAGAAATTACGGCTGAAGAGGAAGTAACAGCCGGTAATACGGGCACCATCGAAATACTTGTCACAGACCCTCCGCCGGCAGATGTCAGTACCGCGTTTGTACAGCTAAGTAAGATAGAAGTCCACCGGGCATCCGATAACAGCTCTGTATCCGGCAACAATACTGCCGGATGGATTACACTCCTCGAAGAGCCGACGAGTTTCGACCTCATGGAAGTTATCGGCGTGGAGCAGCTACTGGGTACTATTACCGTGGAAGCCGGTAAATACACCCAGATGAGAATGGATGTTACTGAAGTCAGCGGAAACACGACGGACGGCGAGAGCTATTCGGCGGACGTACCCGGTGACAAACTCAAAATTGTAAGAGGATTCACCGTGGAACCCGGCGGGACCACTTCGCTGACGCTTGACTTCGACGGCGAAAAATCTCTTATCAGAAAGGGTAACGGCGAGTACATGTTCAAACCTGTCGTAAAGTTGTCCGTAGAAAACAAGGGCAAAGGCGAACAGGAACAAGAGCAAGAACAGGAACAAGAGCAAGAGCAGGAACAGTCCGAATTCGAAGGGATGATTATAGCAATCAATGGCGATAGCTGGACGGTCCTGATTGATAGTGAGAACGTGACCGTGGATGTCAGCGGGGCAGAAATCAGCGGAGAACCCGCGGAAGGAACGACCGTAGAAATCGAGGGGACTTTAGAAGATGGCATGATAACCGCCACCGAAATTGAAATTAAAGAACCCGAAGAATAACGGCAGTGTTTGAAACAGAGAGGGCTGGCAAATGCCAGCCCTTTTTCTTTTATGCAGATTACAAGTCGGATAAGCCGATTACTGTATGATTCCGGTAAATACTAGCTCTGCGTTAATTTCTCTAGAGCAGAGTTGATTTCCTTCCTTAGCCCGTCCCTGGGAGCCGCGTATCCCCAGTCCTTATTTTCTCCGTTGATAAATAATGCCCGTGAAATTTGGAATTGTTCCAGGATATCTTTATCTCCGCAGTTGTATTCGTTGAGTACCACCTCGTCCCCGTATTCGGAACAGACATCACGCACATGTAAAATTTCTCCCAGCGAAGTCATGCAAACCGGGTTCCAGAAAGCATCAACGACAACCTTGTCCGGAATAAGAGCCGGCCGATAATTCATCCTGTGCATAACAGGAGGCTCGACAGTTTCGAATTCCTTAAGCATAATGACAGCATCACGGTTCTGAGCTACACGATGATAACCGAGTTTCTCGAAAAAGGACGCCGGCATAAACCAGAAAGCATTATCATACGCCGGAATAGCCACTCCTTTTTTAGTTTTTACGGCTTCAGCTTCAACAGCTTCGATTAACGCCCTGCCGTAGCCGCTTCCTTTCTTCCGCCCGTATACGTAGCTGTACTTCAGAGTCAGGCACGGTACGGTCATAATATCGGTGCCGGACATACCCCAGGCGCCGAGTTCAATCGGGAGGCAGTGAGCGAAACCGACAGGTTTTCCATTATCGACAGCAACCTTTACCCTTAGCCCCTTGTCCAGATTCTCTCTCAGCCATGTTTCTCTTACCGGGGCTACTTTCTCGCTATCCTCGTTTGTCTCGTCATCATGGGTGCACCGTGTAACGAAATACATATGCTCGTCGGTTAAATCGATTACCTGCATATTACCGCCTTTTTCCGGTCAGGACGAACTTCCTTCCCGCTCTTCTTCTCCGGGTTCTACCTTTCGAAGGTCGTCTGGACTCTCAAGGTGGTCTATGTATAGAATGCCGTTCGTGTGGTCTATTTCATGCTCCAGGGCCTGAGCAAGCAGTTCGTCGGCTTTTATTCTGATTTCTTTCCCGGAAGAGTCGCGTCCTTTTACAGTTACGGATTCCGCCCGTTTTATTTTCCCCACATAACCGGGAATACTGAGACAGCCTTCGTTTACCTCACGCTCTCCTTTTTTCTTTACAACGGAAGGATTAATCAGAGCAAAAGGCTCCTCCTCCGGCAGGCGGATAACAATCACCCGCAGGGGGACGCCCACCTGGGGGGCAGCAAGTCCAACTCCGTTTGCAGAATACAGCGTCTCAATCATATCCTCGATAAGCTTCTTAACCGAAGCACTGATACGATTTACCTGTTTTGCTTTCTGACGCAGTACCGGGTCCGGGACCACGCAAATCGGTGAGACCGCCATTATTCCTCCGAAAACACGGGCGTGATTTCAGCTATTTCTATATTAACTTCTAGAGTCCGACGGGGTCAATGTCTATAGCCCAGCCCTGCGGGACAGATATCGTTGAAAGGAATTCAGAGAGGTCGGTACCGCGCAGGATTATCTGCCAGCGGTATTTTCCGCGGATACGGTGGATAAACGCCGGAGCCGGACCGATTATACTTATACCGGCTATTCCGGAGGACGCAATTTCCTCGGTAAGGGTACGCTTCATCCTCTCCGCCTCTCTCTGGCAGGCGGTATCATTGGTGTGCGCAAATACCAGGCTGACAAGCCGGCTGAAAGGAGGATATTGAAGCTGACGCCTGTAGCCGATTTCCTTTTCATAGAACGTCGGGTAATCATGTTCCGCCGCCGCCCGGACGGCGTAATGCCCGGGAGAATACGACTGAATAATTACTTTTCCGCCGAGAGGACCTCTCCCCGCCCTGCCGGCTACCTGACAGAGCAACTGGAACGTCCTTTCGCCTGCCCGGAAGTCGGGCAAATTCAGAGCGGTATCGGCATTAACCACCCCTACAAGAGTGACCCGGGGCAGGTCAAGACCTTTAGTTATCATCTGGGTGCCGATAAGTATATCGGCCTGGTGGCTACGGAACCGTTCAAGTATTTCCCTGTGAGAGTGCCTGCCCCTGATAGCATCACTGTCCCACCGCAGTACCCGCGCCCGGGGAAACGTTTTTTTCGTCTCCTGTTCCAGTTTCTGGGTACCGACACCGAGGAATTTTATCCTCTTGCTTCCGCACTCAGGACAGACTGTTGGTGACGGAGTCCTGTAATTGCACTGATGGCAGACCAGAATATCCTCATCGAGGTGATATGTCATGGGTACGTTACAGCGGCGGCAGGCGACCACGAAACCGCAGTCGCGGCACTGTACAAAGGTTGCGGCTCCCCTCCTGTTAAGAAAAAGCATCGTCTGCTCTCCATTATCGACAGTCCTGTTAATAGCTTCGGACAGGGAGCGACTGAACATACTCCTGTTTCCGGCTTTAAGCTCTTCCCTCAGGTCTACAACCTCTACATCCGGTAGAGGCGTATTTTCCTGCGGAGTAACCCGTTCCGGGAGTCCAAGAAGACGATATTCCCCTGTCCCGGCATGATAGTAACTTTCCACATCCGGAGTAGCGCTGCCGAGGACTACCGTCACGCCGATAAGTCCCGAGAGTTTAATCGCCACATCGCGGGTATGGTAACGGGGTGATAATTCCTGCTGTTTATAGGTCCACTCGTGCTCCTCGTCGATAACTATCAGACCAAGGTCAGGCTGCGGAGCAAAAACAGCGCTCCTGGGGCCGATAACCACGTCCGCTTCTCCGTCTTTTATTCGGTGCCATTCGTCAAAACGTTCTCCGAGTGAAAGCTGGCTGTGGAGGACCGCCACTTTGCCGGGGAAACGCGATACGAACCTTTCTATTGTCTGCGGTGTAAGTGAAATTTCAGGAACGAGGACGATACCCTTTTTACCCAGTCTGACCGCTTCCGCCAGGGCCTGTAGGTAAATCTCAGTTTTTCCGCTTCCCGTGACGCCATGCAGTAAAAATATTCCTGCACCGCCGGTATTCTTTTCTCCCAGGTCTTTATTTATTTCATCGAGAATCTTCTGCTGGTCGGCGGTGAGGTTCAAAGGATAAGAAATGTTTACCGACTGCCCGGCTAGAGGGTCACGCCTTACTTCCTCTTCACGAACCGTTATAAGGCTTTTCTTCACCAGGGCATCAACAGTTCCCCTGACAAGATTAATACTCCTTCGAGCTTCTGATATTGATATTTCTCCAGGCTGCGTAATGAGTAAATCAAGTAAGGCTGCCTGCCTTACGGCTCTCTGGTTTCTCAGGTTTTCTTCTTCACGCTTAGCGTCATCAACTCCGACTGCAAGGCTGATAAAAGACTGGATTCTCGGTCTGGCTTTAATCGGTTCGAGTTCATAACTCCTTTTCAACAGCCCCCTGCGGACCAGGTGCGATACGATGCGTTGTGCGTTTTTCTGACCGATTGCTTTTTCAAGGTCTTTCATACTGGCCTTGCCCTGCTCGCGGATGAGTGCTATGGCACGCTGCTGGTCACGGTGCAGGGTTGAGATATCGAAATCATTTATCGTGTCAGAGGTGGAAAGAATGGTGATTGCTTTACGCTCGAATCCCGGCGGGAGCATAAGCGCCAGGGAGTCGAATAAAGGAGCCAGATAATGTTTACTAATCCAGAGAGCCAGGGTAATTTGCTCCGGTGAAAGGACCGGCAGGGGTTCTATAACATCGATAATATCGCGTGTTTCTTCTACCGCCGGATATTCCGTGAGTTCCAGGACGATACCCTGAAGCATTCTGTCGCCGAATGGCACCCATACTGCCTGCCCGGTTTTAATATCAAGACCCGACGGTATGGAATAGCTGAAAGAGCGGCGCTGTGCCGCCGGGGAATTTACGCTGACTTCAGCATACCTCATTCATAGCTCCGACGAGGTAGCCCTCCGTAAATATTATATGTAGACGGTCCCTGACTATTCCTGCTTTTCTTCTTCAGTTTCAGGAGACTGTTCTGTTTCAGGAGTCTCTTCCTCAGCCACCGGAGCTTCCGCCTCCTCAGCTGCAGGTGTTTCTTCCTCAACCGCTACAGGCGCTTCTTCCTCTTCAACCAGAGAAGTTTCCTCGTCTTCAGCTACCGGTTGGTCAGATGCGGATTCTTCGGCAGCAGGGGCTTCCTCTACCTCTAGCTCAGCAACGGGAGCTTCCTCTGCCTCTACCTCA
>CAZIYN010000093.1:0-8380 GCA_964543495.1 uncultured Dehalococcoidales bacterium
CCCATAGAGAGGGGAAAACACCGGCTTGAGGAAGCGACTTTCTTTGATTAGTCGGACGGAAAATTGAAATGAAAAGGTTTATGGGAGTCGATATCGGCTCATCTACGACGAAGGGCGTTATTACCGGTGACGGTAATATAGAGGTTTTTTTAATAATTCCCACGGGAAGCAACTTCCGGGAAGCTGCCGATAAATTGTATCAGGGACTTCTTAAAGGAGCCGGACTTAAGGCGGAGGATATTGATTTCACCACTGTTACGGGTCACGGCACCGGCAATATTCCTTTTGGCGACCAGAAGACCGCCGATATGCGCTGCTGTGCCAGGGGGATAAACAGGCTTTTCCCTTCTGTAAGGACTGTCATGGACGTGCAGGGGCAGTCGAGCCAGGTAATCAGGGTTGGTGAAAACGGGCAGGTGGTGAACTTTATCGTCAGTGAGAAATGCGCCAGCGGCAGCGGTCGCTTTCTCGATATTATCTCGAATGTCCTCCGGGTCAAACTCGAAGACGTGGGACCTCTTTCTCTTGAATCTGATAATCCGGTTGTCTTCACCACGGGGTGTGCTGTCTTCGGGGAGTCAGAGGCAATTTCCAGGGTGGCGGAGGGAATTCCGAAAGAGGATATACTCGCCGGAGTCCACAAGGCGCTGGTTGAAAAAATCTCCGCACTCGTAGACAGGCTCGGACTGGAGGAGGATTGCGCAATCAGCGGCGGCGGCGCTCTGAATATAGGCCTGGTTAAAAGGCTGGAGGAGAAACTGGGAGTCGAACTGAAAGTCCCGGAACATCCCCAGCTTGTCAACGCCATAGGAGCGGCGGTGATGGCGGAAGAAGCATATAATAAAGAAGTAAACAGCCTGTTTTAACAAAAAAACTGAGGTGATTACCTCAGTTTTTTTATCCTGAACTTTACTGATAATTCATGACTTGCGTTTATCGAAGTCATCCCAGTCGAGAGTATCAATAAAATCACGGAAGACGGACAGCCTGTTCAGTTCATCATCGCTGAGTTTCTTGCCTTCTCCGTCTGTCAGTTCGTTTTCTTCGAAAATCGGTTTTCCGGTTTCTTTATCGAGTAAAATACCCGCTTTGTCAAGGACCGATTCATCCACGAATATCGGGGCATCCACCCTGACTGCCAGAGCCAGCGCATCGCTGGGGCGTGAATCGATTTCCAGCTGGCCGCTATCCAGGTCCAGATATATTTTCGCAAAGAAAGTATCGTTCTTGAGGTCGGTAACGACAATAGAGTTGATACTGGCTCCGAGAGTATCGATAACAGAATTGAGTAAATCGTGAGTCAATGGTCTGGGGACTGCAACCTTCTGGAGTTTGACCGCTATAGCGTCTGCCTCGGCCGCACCAATCCATATCGGGAGATAGCGGTCTGCCATTTTCTCTTTTAGAATTACCACTCTCTGGTAATTCATGAGGCTGACCCTGATGCTGTCGATGACCATTTCTATCATGAGGATACCTCCTGTGCCGGATGACCAGCATCTTTAATTCTAATTCACACTATTAGTACTGTCAAATGAGAATTAGCTTCAAGACACGCCTGAATTTTTTTATAAAACCGACATATATTGTGTTATAATGGATGGGTCAAAAAGTGCTCAATCGATAAAGGAGAATCTAGAATGGTAAAAAGTCAAAAAGCAGTTGTACTGTTCAATGAAGTCGGTAGGAATGACGTAGGTCTGGTGGGCGGAAAGGGCGCAAACCTCGGTGAAATGACGAATGCCGGGATACCGGTACCTCCGGGGTTTATAGTCACCGCTGCTGCTTATTTTGACTTTGTTAAAGAAGCCGGATTGCAGAATAAGATTAAGACGTTACTAGAACCTCTCGATGTGCATGACAGCAAGCAGCTTCAGGACATTGCTGCCAGAGTCCAGAAACTCATTCTTGAGGCCAGAATGCCGGAGAAACTGGAGTCTGAGATAAAGAAGGCCTATAACGATATGGGAAAAGGACTTGTGGCGGTAAGGTCTTCCGCTACAGCCGAAGACCTGCCGGAGGCCTCATTCGCCGGTCAGCAGGCGACCTTCCTGAATATCCAGGGAGAAAAAGAGGTCGCAAAAGCCGTCCATGACTGCTGGGCGTCACTCTTCGGAGCGAGGGCGATATTTTACCGGCAGGAGCAGGGTTTCGACCATTTCAAGGTTGGGATTGCCGTACCGGTGCAGAGGATGGTCCAATCGGAGACCGCCGGGGTTATGTTTACCGTAGAACCCACGACGAGTGATACCGAAAAGATAACAATCGAGGCCGTCCTCGGACTCGGTGAAATGATAGTCTCCGGTGACGTAACTCCCGACCACTATGTCGTGGATAAAAAGAATGGCGGTATTCTGGAAAAGGAAATAAAAGCACAGGAATGGAAACTGGTGAGGGATACTTCCGGTAAGACTGATGACCCCAATATCAAGATTAACCTTACTCCCGAAGAACAGACGAAACAGAAAATTACCGATGATGTAATTATTAAGCTGGCTGGAATCGGTAAACAGCTTGAAAAGCATTACCAGTTTCCCCAGGATGTCGAGTGGGCTACCGAGAAGGGTGAATTATACATCGTCCAGACCCGTCCGGTAACAACAATTAAAGAAAGTACCGGTAGTGTTCATGATATCGATGCTCCCATACTCCTTTCGGGAGCGGCGGCAAGTCCCGGTGTTGCCAACGGACCTGTCAAGATAGTGCCCGACCCGTCTCAGATTGATAAAGTGCTCGAAGGTGATGTCCTGGTCGCGGAAATGACAACTCCGGACTTCGTTCCGGCGATGAAACGGGCATCAGCAATCGTTACCGACCGCGGCGGGAGGACCGCTCACGCTGCTATTGTCAGCCGTGAACTCGGTATTCCTTGCGTGGTAGGCGCCGAATCCGCTACCGCTACATTGAAAGACAGACAGGTTATTACCGTTGACGGTTCCAATGGCAAAGTATATGAAGGCGCTATCGAGGTTGAAAGCGATGTCAAGATACGTGCCAGGGGAGAAGTTGTCACCAGGACGAAGCTCCTTGCCAATCTTGCCCAGCCTGAAATAGTCGACAGGGTTGCTGAAAGAGATGTGGACGGAATCGGTCTTTTACGTGCCGAGTTTATGGTGGCTGAAATAGGTGAGCATCCCAGCTATATGATTGAACAGGAACGAAGCCGGGAATTTATCGAGAAACTGGCTAAAGGACTGACAAAATTCGCCGCTGCTTTCCATCCACGGCAGGTAGTCTATAGGACCAACGATTTCAAGACCAACGAATACCGGGCGCTGAGGGGTGGCGAGAAATACGAGGAAGTGGAAGAGAACCCGATGATAGGTTACCGGGGAGCTTCCAGGTATATCACCGATATCGAAACTTTCAAGATGGAGCTTGAAGCGATTAAAAAGGTTAGGGAGAAATACGATAACCTGTGGGTAATGATTCCTTTCGTCCGTACTGTGCCGGAGCTGGAGCGCACCATAAAAATTATGGAAGAAGAGGGACTGGAGCGTTCCGATAAGTTCAAGATATGGATGATGTGCGAGGTGCCTTCCAATGTCATCCTGCTCGAAGAGTTCCTGGCAGTCGGTATAGACGGGATTTCTATCGGCTCCAACGACCTTACCCAGCTTACACTGGGAATCGACCGTGACAGCTCGAAACTTGCCGAGACGTTCGACGAGCGAAACGAAGCCGTTATGATGTCTATCGAGAAGGTTGTCAAGGGATGTAAAAAGGCGGGCGTTACCTGCTCGATTTGCGGTCAGGCGCCTTCGGTCTATCCGGAAATCACGGAGAAGCTTGTTGAGTGGGGTATAACTTCGGTCTCCGTAAGCCCGGATATGATTGACGTAACCAGAGACATAATCGCCGGTGCGGAAGCAAAACTGGGCGTTAAGTGATAGAACGGTTTAATATCCGCCAGAGAAGCGAAGAGAAAGAGGAAGCTCTCTCGCCGTTTGCCGTGAAAAGCAGGCAGTCGCGCGGCAGGCAGCGGCAGGAGGAACCCTGCCCGATGCGCACCGTTTTCCAGCGCGACCGCGACCGTATTATATATTCGAAGGCTTTCCGGCGTCTCAAGCATAAAACACAGGCGTTTATAGCTCCCCAGGGCGACCATTACGTTACCAGGCTGACCCATACCCTGCAGGTCTCCCAGATAGCCCGTTCGATATCGAGGGCGTTAAACCTGAATGAAGACCTGACTGAGGCTATAGCCCTCGCCCACGACCTCGGGCATACTCCTTTCGGCCATATAGGTGAAGATGTTTTGAATGAAATATATCCGGGTGGCTTCAGGCATAACGAGCAAAGCCTGAGAGTCGTCGATCTGCTTGAAAACGATGGAAAAGGTCTTAACCTCACCTGGGAAGTGAGGGACGGTATCGTCAATCACTCGAAGTCGGGGGTACACATTATGGGAAAAGGCTGGGGTAAGGTAAGTACGCTGGAGGGGGAAATCGTCAAGATATCGGACGCCGTTGCCTGGATAAACCATGATATCGATGATGCCATACGGGCGGGTGTTATTACCGGGAACGATTTACCTGCCGGTGCTACCACCGTCCTCGGGAATACCCACCGGGAAAGGATAAACGCGATGGTGGGCGATATCGTGGAGCAGTCATGGTCGGTTACGGAAGGCAAAACGGATAAACCGGGAATAACAATGAGTAAAAAAGTTGCCTCTGCGGCTGAAGTCATGCGGGAGTTCCTGTTCGACAGGGTATATTACAGGAATGCCGCAGAAGAAGAATCGGCGCAAGCCGGGGAAACAGTCGGTATGTTGTATAATTACTATATAAAACATCAGGACAAACTACCGCCGGAATATTCCTCATACAGTGATGAACCCGAACGGCGGGTTGTCGACTATATAGCCGGGATGACGGACAGGTATGCCCTGAATCTGGCTGAAGAATTATTGAAGGGCTGAATGTAACATAATTGGTAGATAGAGAGTATTAATAGGGGAAGAGGTAAAACGGGTAAACGGGATTTGGTTGAATGATTACGATTATCGATTACGGCGCCGGAAACCTGCGGAGTGTGCAGCGCGCCTGCACCGAAGTCGGGGCTCAGTCCGTTATAACTAATGACCCTGATGACGTAATAAAAGCGGAGAAGATTATCTTCCCCGGGATAGGGGCTGCTCCCAGCGCGATGTCTTATATGATGGAACTGGGGCTGGATGAAGCCCTGAAACGGGCATTTAGCAAAGGAACACCGATACTCGGTATCTGCCTCGGAGCCCAGATTGTCCTCGAAAGGTCGGAAGAGGGTAATGAGGGCTGTCTGGGACTCGTTGCGGGTAAAACAGTCCGTTTCAGACTGCAGGATAAACAGCTAAAAATTCCGCATATCGGATGGAATGAGGTAAGAGCGGTCAGGCAGCACCCGGTACTCGAAGGACTGCAGCCCGGAGACGAGTTTTATTTCGACCATGCCTTTTATCCTCAGCCGGAACGTAAAGAGGATGTATACGCGGATACGGACTACGGGATAGATTTTTGCTCGGCCCTGGGGTATAAAAACCTGTTTGCAACCCAGTTTCACCCGGAGAAAAGCGGACGTCCGGGACTGCGCTTACTGGAACGCTTTGCGGACTGGGACGGTAAATAAATCATCGGTGAAAAATATAAACTATGCTCAGTAAAAGATTGATTGTTTGTCTGGATGTCAGGAGTGGTAAACTCGCCAAGAGTATAAAATTCGTCGATACCAAAGATATCGGCGACCCTATTGAAAAAGCCCGCCGGTACTATGAAGACGGTGTGGACGAGCTTGTCTTTTACGATATCACCGCCTCGCGGGAAGACCGCGATATTATGATCGAGTTCGTCGAACAGGTTGCTTCACAGATATTTATCCCCTTCTCGGTGGGAGGGGGTATCCGTTCGGTTGAAGATGCTACCAGACTCAGAAACGCCGGAGCGGAGAAGGTAAATGTCAATACGGCGGCAGTGAAGCGTAAAGAGCTGATATCGGAAATAGCCCGGGCTATAGGCGACCAGAGCACAGTACTGTCTATGGATATCAGAAAAGTGGAGACTACCATGGATATTCCCTGTGGATACGAGATTGTGATTAACGGGGGAGTTTCTCCGACGGGTATCGATGCTCTGGAGTGGGCGAAAATGGGAGAGTCTCTCGGAGCCGGTGAGTTCGTTATCAATTCCATCGATGCCGACGGTACCAAGGACGGATACGAACTGAATCTCACCAGGATGATTGCCGATTCGGTGGCAGTCCCGGTAATCGCTTCCGGCGGTGCCGGAAAGCCCGAGCACCTTTATGATGTTCTGACAGAAGGCCATGCCGATGCTGCTCTGGTGGCTTCTGTCGTCCATTATGACGAATACACCTGCCATGAGCTGAAAGAGTATCTCCACGGTCGCGGTGTAAAGGTAAGGATGAACTACTAGTCCTCCGGTATATTTAATACATTTACTAAAAAAGTAGTATAATAGAAATCTATCTTCTGAAAAGCTATGAGCGTTATTGACGAAGTTAAGCAGAAACTCGATATAGTCGAGGTTGTCAGCCAGTATGCCACCCTGAAGAAAGCCGGGCGTAATATGTCCGCTTTGTGTCCCTTTCATACAGAAAAAAATCCCTCGTTCTATGTTTATCCGGAGCAGCAGAGCTGGCACTGTTTCGGTGCCTGCAATACCGGCGGCGATGTCTTTTCCTTCGTTATGAGGAAAGAGAATATCGATTTCGGAGAAGCTCTCCGTATGCTGGCAGACAGAGTGGGGGTAACGATTCCCACCAGGTTCGAGCCTGAAGCCGGGAAAGATGAAAAAGAACGTCTGTACAAGGTAAATGAAGCCGCCACGCTGTATTTCCATAACCTGCTGCTGAATTCTCCGGAAGCCCGGAAGGCGCGGGATTATCTGGATAAACGGGGTTTTTCAACCGAGACGATGTCACTATTCCAGCTCGGTTTCGCAGCGAACAGCTGGGAAGCGTTGAAGCAGTATCTCGTCGAGAAGGAGTATTCCGAGGATGAAATACTCGAAGCCGGCCTGGTAGTAGCCGGGGATGACGGCAAGACCCACGACCGCTTCCGCAATAAGCTGATGATACCGATTAGAGATAACCGCGGCAGGAATACCGGTTTCGGAGCCCGTGTACTGGATGATTCTTTGCCAAAGTACGTGAATTCTCCTCAAACACCCGTCTTCGATAAAAGCGGTACCCTCTATGCCATCAACCTCGCCACTCAGTCGATAAGACAGCTGGACCTGGCTGTAATCGTGGAAGGATATATGGACGTTATCACAGCCCACCAGAACGGTTTTGAGAACGTTGTTGCCTCGATGGGTACGGCGGTCACCGAGAAGCAGGTAAACACCTTAAAAAGGCTTACAAAAAATCTGGTGCTGGCTCTGGATGCGGACACCGCCGGCGCAGAAGCAATGTTAAGGTGCGTAGACTATGAAAATATCCTTGATTCAGAGATAAAGGTAGTGGTACTACCGGAAGGGAAAGACCCGGATGATGTTATCAGGGAAGACACGGCAACGTGGAAAAAACTGCTCGATAACGCGATACCGGTAATGGACTACTCGATTAACCTGGTCTCCGCCGGGCTCGACCTTACCAAACCCGGTGACCAGTCGTTACTGGTAGATAAAATCGGACCTAACCTGAATAAGATGAAAGACCCCATTCGCAAGGCGTATTATATACAGAGACTGGCGAGCCTGACGGAAAAGGAAATACGGACAATCGAAGCGGCATTGAACCGGATGATATCTCCCTCCGCAGTCCGGCAGACCGTAAGAAAAGAAGTTATTCCTGTCCGGCAATCCACCTTTTCACGTCCGGTGGAGGAGCAGTGCCTTGCCCTGATGCTGCAGCACCCGGAACTGAGAAAAATCGATGCCGGGATAATACCGGAGTATTTCGAAAACAGTGAAAACCGCGAGATTTACCTTGCCTGGGAGCAGACGGAAGACACGGAGACTATAAAAGAAAGCCTCGGTTCTGCCCTGCTGGAGCATATGGATACCCTGCTTAACAAGTCGGTGCTGGCTACCCAGATAGAAGAAAGGTATAATGGATATGTACTCCGCTTACGGGAGGAATACCTTAGAGGACTGGCGAGAAAGAGAGCATCCGCTTTGGGGAAAGAACCCTCGGTAAAGGAGATGCCCGGAGAGCAGGAACTGGAAGTAAGCGCTGAATTACGTGAAATTTTCACTGAGAGAGCAAGGAGAGGAAGGGAGAAAAGGAGATAAGTATGGCGATGGAAAGCTATAAGGAATCCGGCGATTTCTCATCAAACGACAGTGCTGACGAGAGCATTATCTCCACTGATGACCTGAACAGCAAACTGAAATCGACCGAAGATATAGAAATTGACCCCTCAATCGAGCAGATAGAG
>CAZIYN010000094.1:0-8366 GCA_964543495.1 uncultured Dehalococcoidales bacterium
ATATAAGACCGACCATCCGCGTTTAGTAATTGTAGACTGGCACCTGGATAAGTTATATGATTTCCTGCCCGAGTTCGGAATAACAACGATTCAGGCTACACACAGCCGGTACGTGGTCAACCTGAACAGAGGATTGCAGGAACCGCTGTTCGGTCCCGAAAGTACATCGGTTGTACCATATGAGACTACGGGAAAGCACAGGCTTTATGATGGAGATATCAGCCGAAGCGAAGTCGAGGAACGGATAAAGAAGTATTACCTTCCCTATCACAACCGCCTGGAAAAGTTGTTAAAGGGAGTGATACGGGATTGCGGGAAGGTATACCTGCTCGACCTGCACAGCTTTTTTGTCGGTCCCACGGAAAATGTATGTCTTGGTAATGTAAATGAGACCACCTGTTCCGAAAAATTAATCGGTAGTTTTGAAAAAGCATTACTGAAGAACGATTTCAGTGTTGTCAGGAATGAAAGGTGGATTGGAGGCTACATTACCCGCCACTACAGCGAAATGGACAACGTCGAAACCCTGCAGATAGAGTTGAGGTTTCCCGCCTACCTCGATAGAGATTCATTCGAAGAAGAAGAGATAAAGAAATGGGACTCGGTTAAATTCAGGGACGCTCAGAAGCGAATGCGTATCGCCTTCAGTAGTGCGTTTGAAGAATTATTATCCACCGTTTGATGCCAATCTTTAAAATAGCCGGGTTGACCAGTTGGATATGCTTATATAATTTTTTTCATTGCTCCGGCAAGACGTTTTATGCCTACTTCAATCGCTTCCTCACTGGAGTTAGAGTAATTTAACCTTAATGTATTGGTATCTTTCACATCAACATAGAACGGATTACCCGGAACGAAAGCCACATTCTCTTTCGCTGCAAGATTGAACAGATTCATTACTGATATGCCTTCAGGCAATGTAGCCCAGAGAAACATTCCTCCTTCAGGTTTGGTTGTCTTCACCTCCTTGGGGAAATACCTGTCGATTGCTGCTACCATGCAGTCCCTCTGTCGTTTATAGAGTCGTCTGATTTCCTGAATATGGGTATCAATATCGTTGTCGGTCAGGTACTGGTATAAAACTCTCTGGCTGAAGGAACTGGTGTGAAGGTCGGAAGCCTGTTTGGCTATAATCAATTTCTCCATAATTTCTTCTTCGGCGTATATCCATCCGATACGCATTCCGGGTGAAGTGATTTTAGAAAAAGAGCCCATTATAATCACGTTGTCCTTCAGGTAGTTTTTCATCGAGGGAAGCTCCTTTCCCATGAATCTCAGCTCACTATAGGGGTCATCTTCTATAAATATTGTTGAGTGATTTTTTATAATATCTGCCGTATCTCTTCTTGTATCATCCGAATAGGAAATACCGGAAGGATTTTGAAAATTCGGGACTGCGTAAAATAGCTTAACCGGGATAGTATCGATTAACTCTTTCAGTTGTCCGGTGTCTATACCCTCATCGAGTAAAGGTACCGAGTGAAATTCCGGTTCGAAAATTGAAAACGCCATAATCGCTCCAAGATATCCCGGACTTTCAATCAGTATATTATCGCCTTTATTAATAAATACTTTGCCCAGTAAATCGAGACCCTGCTGTGAACCGTGAGTAATTAATATCTCATCTGCGGATACTTCCAGACTTTTCCTTTTATAACGTTCGGCAATATACTGCCTCAGTGGCAGATATCCTTCCGTTGTGCTGTACTGGAGGACATTTTTACCATCGGCTTCGAGTACTTTTAAGGTAGCCTGCCTTATTTCTTCTACCGGGAATGTGTCCGGGTTCGGTAGACCTCCGGCAAATGAAATAACTTCAGGATTAACGGTAACCTTGAGAATTTCCCTGATGAAAGATTTGTGTATATCTGTCATCCGATTGGCAAATATCTTATCCATATTTTAAAGGCACTCCTTTTATGAAAAAAAAGTCAGTTCTGCTTTCCGCCAGCTAATCTGCTATGGCCACTACCTTTCTTTCCGGGTATGATTCCTCGTCTCTGCGGTGTGGGCTTCCTGCTCTTCTTCTAGTTTTTTAATATTTTCTTCTGTGTAGCCAAGGATACTTGTAAGTACGTCTTTGGTGTGCTGTCCCAGGACAGGCGGCGGCAGGTGACCTCCTTCCAGTGAAGGCATCATAACGGGATTACCCGCCAGCCTGACACTTCCTCCCAGCGGGTGCTCGATATCAAGAATCATGTTCAGGTGATTTAGCTGGGGATCGGCTATTGTCTGGTCGACGGAATAAAGCGGTCCGCAGATTATATCTTCCATACGGAGGATTTCCAGCCATTCCGCAGTATTCATTTTAATAAAACATTTCTCGATTTCTTTATCCAGTTCAAGCCTGTTTTTAAGGCGTTTTTCATCTTCAGCGAACCTGGGGTCTTTAGTAAGCCACTCGGCGCCGACGGCACGGGCTATCCGCGGCCAGCAGGGACCCAGCACAATCCAGCTGTCCTTCGTTTTATATGCGCCGAAGGGAGCGGTGAACGGATAACCGGAGCCCATCGGCTTGGGTACTTCACCGGAGCAGGTGTAGTAGCTTATGTGATAGCCCATCAGGGCTACCGCGGCTGAAATCAGAGGGACATCTATATTTTGCCCTTCACCCGTCTTTTCACGCTGATAGAGGGCGCTGACGGTGGCTGCAACCGCGTACAGGGCGCAGGTGATGTCGCAGACTGCCGGCCCCGGTCTTACAGGGCGTCCCTCAGGCTCACCGGTGACGCTCAGTAGTCCGCTGATTCCAGCGGCGACGCTATCGACTACAGGCAGGTCTCTGGACGGTCCTGTCGGCCCCATTCCGCTGATACTGACGCATATAATACGCGGATTTATCTTTTTCAGGGTATCATAGTCGGCGTTTAATCTTTCCATCGCGCCTGCCCTGAAATTGTTTATCACTACGTCGGATATTTTAACCAGGTCATAGAATGCTTTCTTTCCGGAAGGTGTCCTCACATCCAGGACAACACTTTTTTTATTGCGGTTCCAGCTTAAAAAGTGGTTCGATTCTCCTTTGTGGTTTGGTCCCACGGTCAGACGACTCATATCACCGTCTTGGGGTTCAATCTTTATTACTTCTGCTCCCAGGTCTCCCATTGTCATCGAGGCAACCGGACCGGCAAGGTAATTCTCGATTGCCAGTACTCTTACTCCGGAAAGTGGACCGTTCATATTAAGTCTCTCCTCTAATCAAAGTGAGATGTAGTGGTTGGTTTTAATTAATTTAAGTCGCCCTGAAGTTATTGTCAACCTCGGACTAAAAAAGGCTTTCTTTATAGCTGTAAGAGAGCTGGTGAGTTTGACATTACATTCCGATTCCTGATAGATTAGTAAAACCTGTGACTCGATTGGTAGTAATATTTACAGATTGATGGGAAAGATGTGCTTGATGGTAGATAAAGTAGATATAGAAGTATTGAAGGAGATAAAAAAAGAAACCCTGTCCAGGTCCCCGGACGTTTCATTACGTCCCTCTGTTAACTGCATCATGTAGTTTCACGTATGTAAAACCACTTTCTTATCCATTTTTCTGTTCATAAGTAATTCAGGGGAGTAGAATGTCTCAAACAGAGGCTACAATTATCTGCCAGAATGTCTGGAAAGTCTTCGGTCCCAACCCGGAGAGTGTATATCCGCTTGCCGATGACGGTATGGACAAGCAGGATATACTCGAGCAGACAGGGCATGTCCTGGCGGTAAAGGATGTCTCATTCGAGGTAGAACCGAATGAAATATTCGTGGTTATGGGGCTTTCCGGAAGCGGTAAGTCCACTCTTGTCCGCTGCATTAACCGCCTTATCGAACCTACCAGGGGTGATATTTATATCGATGGGGTGGACGTCGCCACAATGGACAAGAAAGAGCTCAGGGACCTTCGCCGTAATAAACTGAGTATGGTATTCCAGTATTTCGGACTCCTTCCCCACCGCAGTGTCGAAGATAACGTTACTTTCGGACTTGAAATACGCGGAGAACATGGAAAAACAAGGCATGATAAGGTAGAACAGGCACTTGAGCTGGTGGGATTGAAAGGCTGGGAGAAAAGTCAGATTCACGAATTGAGCGGCGGTATGCAGCAGAGGGTAGGACTCGCCCGTGCACTTGCAGCCGACCCCGAAATTCTCTTGATGGACGAGCCGTTCAGCGCTCTGGACCCCCTGATTAGACGGCAGATGCAGGACGAATTTATCAACCTGCGTGATACGGTAAGCAAAACGGTGGTGTTTATTACCCATGACCTGGCCGAGGCGCTCAAGCTCGGACACAGAATAGCCATTATGAAAGACGGTGTAGTAGTCCAGATTGGAACTCCCATGGATATTGTAGCCAATCCGGCTGACGACTATGTCAGGGAATTCGTTAGAGACGTATCACGCGGTGATGTGCTGCCGGCAAGCAGCGTTATGAGAAGACCGCTGGTCCGGGTCAGGGAAGGCTCAGACCTCGAATCGGTACTGAACGATATGAAAAACAGAGGTGCAGACCTGGCATATGTCACGGATAATTATGGAAGGATGAAGGGTATCGTTACCGCTCCGCAGGCCGAAGCTTCACTGGAAGAGGGAGTGAAAGAAGTAGATAAGATAATGCAGGTAGAATACCCGCATGCTTCGTCGGATACCTCGCTCAGCGAATGTCTGCCGTTGGTTGCCGAGGGTGATATTCCTTTATTGATACTGGACGATAATAACCATCTCCTGGGAATCATCGAGAGAAAAGACCTGATTGAAGCTATGCAGTCGGATAGCAGTAATGGTAGTGAAGACGATATAGAGTAACCGGTTGAGTAATGAGCAATACGAATAACAACGATACTCAAATTCAGAAACGGACATTATGGCAGAGGATTACCGCTGGCAAAGGCGGTTCTAAAGTGCCGACTTTTGTCAAGATACTCTTCGGCCTTATCGTGATGGCTGTATTGATTGTAATCGTCATGGTTCTCTATTCCAACATACCGGTCGATACAGAACCCGGTGCAGCTATCGATTTTCCAGGGGATCTCGATTTCGGATGGGACGCAATTAAGCGGATAGACGCTGTAATCGACTGGGTGGTGATTAACTGGGAGCCTTTCTTCGATTTCATCCTGGCGATAGTAATCGGTATCTTGATTCCTTTCCGTGATTTCCTTCTCTGGCTCCCCTGGTGGCTGGTTATTCTGGTTGTTACGTTTGCAGCCTGGCGGATGGTAAGTAAGTGGTTTGCTCTTGCAGCTTTCATTTTTTTGATATTTATACTTTTCATGGGACTCTATGACCTGACTATGATGACACTGGCGATTGTCTTGACCGCTACATTATTCTGTGTTGTGGCAGGAGTACCTATTGGTATTGTAGCCGCCAAGAGCGAGCGCTTCGATGGAATTTTAAGACCCGTCCTTGATATGATGCAGACAATGCCCAGTTTCGTTTATCTTATTCCGGCGTTAATGCTCTTCGGACTGGGTATGACACCGGCGATTATGGCTACCTGTATTTACGCCGTGCCACCGATTATAAGATTGACCAACCTGGGTATCCGTCAGGTAGATGCTTCGGTCGTGGAGGCTTCGAAATCTTTCGGGGCTACAACCTGGCAGCTTCTTACCAAGGTACAGGTCCCGCTAGCGATGCCTACCATTTTAGCCGGACTGAACCAGACGGTGATGATGGCTCTGGCAATGGTGGTACTTGCCTCGATGATTGGCGCCAGCGGCCTCGGCGTGGAGGTGCTTAACGGGATTGCCAGAGTAGAGCCGGGCAGAGGTTTAATAGGTGGCACTGCCATCGTGTTCACGGCTATAATCCTCGACCGTATCAGTCAGGGATTCGCTAAGAGGCCGGAAGCACGTCCGGCTACCTAGCTTGAAAAAACATCAGTAACTGAAAGGAGGTGAGAAAGCATAAATCACATGACACAGAATTTCACTGACGAAAGGTTTATTACCGGTGAATCTGAGAATAGCCTGACTATAGAGGAGGAAATGTTTTGACTGGAATGAAAGTAAACTGGAAAAAACTCCTTATGCTTGCCACGGCACTTATCCTGGTTGTATCACTTGTTATAGGATGCGGCGGTACAACTGAAGAAGAAAAACCCACCATCAAACTGGCTGATACGCAGTTTGAATCTCTATGGATAATCAATGCCATCACTGAATATATCATCGAGGAAGGATATGATTACCCGGTAGAGATTTTAACTATGACTACGCCTATTGCTCAGGTATCTCTTGCCCAGGGTGACGTCGATATCTGGGTAGAGTTGTGGCAGCAGAACTGGACGGACAACTACAATGAGGAGGTTGGCAAGGGAAATATTGTCAACGGTGGTGAGGTCTACGAAGGCGGACCACAGTTCTTCGTGATACCCGAGTGGGTCCATGAAGAATATGATATTAACACCGTCGAAGATATGAAGGACCATGCCGACCTGTTCCCCGACCCCGAAGACGCTTCCATGGGAGCATTCTACAACTGCATTATAGGCTGGCAATGCGAAGCAATCAACAATGTGAAACTTGAAGCATACGGCCTGGATGAATACTATAACATTATTGCTCCTGGTAGCTCCGGAGCGCTTGAAGCAGCTCTGGCAGGTCCGCAGAAGAAAGGCGACGCTGTCTTCGGATATTACTGGGCTCCTACGGCTTTAATGGGTATGTACGACTGGTATGTCCTGGAAGAGCCGGATTACGATGCCGATGTCTGGGCACAGATTATAGCTGCCAAGGATGACGAGAGTCTCCGACCACTCAGCGAAGCCTGTGCCTACGAAACACTTCCTATCGATAAGGGCTACCACAAGACATTCGGAGATAAAGCTCCTGACCTGAAGACAATGATGGACAAGATGATGGTCGGTCTTGAAGCTCTTAACAGGACAGCAGCGTGGGCTAAAGAAAATGAAGTCCAGGACTGGGAAGAAGCTGCTATCTGGTACCTGGAAGAATACGAAAGCGCATGGAAGACGTGGGTTACCACTGGCGCCTACAACAAGATAAAAGACGCACTGGCAGCAGAATAGTAGCATTAATCCGTGATTATTGAGGGCGTTGCTTTTTGCAGCGCCCTCTCTATGTTTAGACCCCCGCTCAACTTCGTGATATAATTTCTCCGATATGAAAGTATCCGAACTGGGTGAATTCGGGCTTATCGATATCCTGTCTGGGATATCGGAGAAATCGGTGAAAAGTGAGACTGAATCCGGGCGGAAGCTCATTCTCGGTATAGGCGATGACACTGCTGCCTGGAAGGGAGATAGCTCTGTCCAGCTTGCCACTGCCGATTTACTAATCGAGGATGTCCATTTTACTCTCGATATCATTTCGTGGGAAGAGCTCGGCTGGAGAGCGATGGCGGCAAATCTGAGCGATATAGCCGCTATGGGTGGACAGCCCCGATATGCTCTGGTATCCATAGCCCTGCCCGGTAACACCGAGGTCGAAGATGTCGAAGCTCTCTACAAAGGGATGACAGAACTTTCAGGCAAATTCGGTACGGCAATAGTCGGCGGAGATGTCAGCAGCGCCCCTCAGCTTTTTATTAATATAACTATCTTCGGGAATGCAACAGATGAAGGAATTCTGACACGTTCCGCTGCGAAATCCGGTGATAAAGTGGCTGTTACAGGCTACCTTGGTGCTTCCGCCGCCGGGCTGGAAATTCTTAAAAATCGTACTGACATTGATTCCAAATCCGCTTCCGAACTTAAACAAGCTTTCCTGAAGCCGAATCCACGTGTGGCCGAGGGACAGGCGCTGGTTGAGCACGGAGTGAAAGCGGCAATAGATATAAGTGACGGTCTGATAGCGGACCTGGGTCATATCTGCCGGATGAGCGGAGTCGGTGCCCGGATAGAGAGTGAAAAAGTACCGGTACACCCAGCTGTGAAGGAATATTATAAGGAAAATACCCTGAAAATGGCTCTGACAGGGGGAGAAGATTATGAGCTCCTTTTTACCGCCGATGAGGAAACGGTTAACAGGGTGAGAGAAAATGTTGCCTGTCCGGTAACGGTAATAGGCGAGATTACAGCCAGCGAAGCAGGTAAAATTACCCTCGTGGATTCGGAAGGAAAAGATACCGGGCTGCTCGGTACAGGATGGGACCACTTTACGGGTGAAACGGGCCGGATATGAGTGAACTCGAGATTACCAGCAACAGTCCGGAAGAAACGCAGGAACTCGGCAAACGTATCGGGACACTGGCTCAGCCCGGAGACGTTTTTCTCCTGCAGGGCGAACTCGGTGCCGGAAAGACCTGCTTTACCCAGGGTATTGCCTGGGGACTGGGAATTCAGGAGTATGCTTTGAGTCCTTCTTTCGTTATTATGAGGGAACTATACGGGCGATTGAACCTGTACCATATCGATTT
>CAZIYN010000095.1:0-8315 GCA_964543495.1 uncultured Dehalococcoidales bacterium
GGTAGGAATTGTATTCGGCAATCCCGAGGTGACGCCCGGCGGAAGAGCGCTGAAGTTCTACAGCTCGGTAAGAATCGACCTGAGGCGAACGGATTCCATCAAGCAGGGAAACGAAATAATAGGCAGTCATGTCAGGGCTAGAGTGGTGAAAAACAAGGTTGCCGCTCCCTTCAGAACGGCCGAGTTCGATATCATGTTCGACCACGGCATAAGCCGCGAAGGTGACCTTCTTGATTTGAGTGTAGAGATGGGGCTGGTGAATAAAGCTGGTGCTTTCTTCTCTTATGGTGATACTCGTCTGGGGCAGGGCAGGGAAAATGCCAAGCAGTTTCTTGGTCAGAATCCCGAACTTGCCGGAGAACTGGAAGAAAAAATAAGGGCCTCAGCTATCACCGACCATCATATCTCAGACAACTAGTTGAACTTAATATAGCAGTTAATATACTGGGTATTCGTGAAGCTGAGGCGTTCGTAGCCTTGGCTTTGCTTGTTTAAAGCCGGAAAAGAGTTAATAAATGAATAAAATTACCGCCCTCCGCACCGGTAAAGGCAGGAGTAAGCGGGTAAACATATTCCTTGACGGGAATTTTGCATTCAGCCTTGAGGCTGAGGTAGCACTTAAAGAAGGTCTGCAGGTAGAGCAGGAGCTTTCAAAGGAAAGGATTAAAGCCCTTGCTGAGACCGATAACCTTAAGCGCTGCTTCAACGCCGCCTCTCTGCTCCTCGGCTACCGTCCCCGGAGTGAGTCCGAACTCAGGCAGCGTCTGCGCCGCCGAGGATTCACGGGCACCACGGTGGATAACACCATCCTCAAGCTCAGAGAAACGGGACTTGTGGATGATACCGCTTTTGCCAGGTTCTGGAGAGAAAACAGGGACTATTTCAGTCCCCGCGGCCGCAGCCTTACCAGGCTTGAGCTGAGAAAAAAGGGAGTCCCCGAGGAGATAATTAATCGGGTAATGGAAGATATTGACGATGAAGATAACGCCTACCGGGCAGGCGTGAAAAAAGCCCGTAGTCTGTCCCGTTCCGACTACCCGCAATTCCGCCGCAGGCTGGGAGACCACCTGAGAAGGCGGGGATTCAATTACGGCATTATTAATAAGACCGTCGAACGCTTGTGGCAGGAACAGGACGAAAAAATAATGCAGGAAAGTTAACTTATTGCCCGGCATCCTGCCGGAAAGTGAGGTGTTTATATGGATTTAGCAAATACGGCACTGGTCTACCTGGCTATTTTCTCTATGTTCGTTATAGGGCTTATAGTCGGAGGAGCCCTGGTATTTTTCTTAAGGCGTATGATTATTAACCGGCAACTGCGTACCGCCCAGAGAAAAGCAGTCAGGATGGTTGCTGAAGCCAGAGAAGAAGCAAGAGAACTCTTGCAGGAAAACAAGTCGGAGGCTGACAAACTGAAATCGTCAGCCGAAAAGGAACTCCGCGACCGCCGCAATGAACTACAGCGCCAGGAGAACAGGCTTTCACAGAAAACGGAGACTATGGAGCGCAGGCTGGAAGGTCTGGAACAGCGCGAGCGTAACCTGGCAAACAGGGAGAAGCAGATAGAGACTGCTCATACGGAGATTGCGGAAATCAGGGACAAACAGCTTACACAGCTGGAGCAGGTCTCTTCGATGTCCACCGCGGAAGCGAAGCAGGAACTCCTGGATAGAATGGAAGTCGAACTCCGCGATGAGACCTCCAGGCGGTTAAAGGAGTGGGAAGATAAGCTGAAGGAAGAATCGGATGAAAAAGCCCAGGGGATTTTGTCGCAGGCTATTCAGCGCTGTGCCTCAGAGGTTGTTTCGGAGACCTCGGTTGTCAGCGTTCCCCTGCCCAGTGACGAAATGAAAGGGCGCTTAATCGGCCGTGAGGGCAGGAATATAAGGGCCCTCGAACAGGCGACAGGGGTAGACCTTATTATCGACGATACTCCGGAAGCGGTAACTCTTTCCAGTTTCGATCCTGTCCGCAGAGAGATAGCCCGTCTGGCTCTCACCAAGCTGATTACGGACGGGCGTATTCACCCCGCCCGCATCGAGGAAGTGGTCAATAAAACGAAAGAGGAAGTCGATGCGACTATCATGCAGACAGGCGAGCAGGCAGCTTACCAGGTGGGTGTACACGGTCTGCGACCTGAACTTATCAGGCTGCTGGGGCGGCTGAAATACCGCACCAGTTACGGTCAGAACGTGCTTGCCCACAGCATTGAAGTCGCCTATCTTTCGGGTATGATAGCCTCGGAACTGGGAGCCAACGCTGCCACAGCCAAGAAAGCCGGTCTCCTTCATGATATCGGGAAAGCGGTCGACCGCGAGATAGAAGGTACTCATACCACCATCGGGGCCGACCTGGTCAAGCAGTGGGACAAGTCTCCGGAAGTGGTGCAGGCTGTAGCCGAACACCACCTTGAAACTCACGATGTCAGTGTCTGGGGTTACATAGTCTCGGCTGCGGATGCCATAAGCAGCGCCAGACCGGGAGCAAGACGGGAGTCACTTGAAAGCTACCTGAAGCGGCTGAATGCTCTCGAGACAATCGCCAACGATTTCAAGGGCGTAGAGAAGTCCTTCGCCATCCAGGCGGGACGTGAAATCCGCATCCTGGTCAAACCGGAAGAAATAGACGACCTGGGAGCGATGAGACTTGCCCGCGATATCGTTAAGAAGATAGAAGAGGGCCTTGAATACCCGGGGCAGATAAAAGTAACCGTGCTCAGGGAGACAAGAGCCATCGATTATGCCAAGTAAAAGCAGGTGATACCGGATGAATATACTTGTGATAGGTGATATTATCGGCAGACCGGGAAGGCAAACCGTCCAGAAACTGCTTCCCGGCCTGCGTGAAAAATACGAAGTAGAACTGGTGGTGGCGAATGCCGAAAATGTAGCCGGCGGGCTGGGGGTAACTCCGCCGACGGCTACCGAGCTTATCGAAGCCGGAGTGGACGTCCTGACATCGGGTAATCATGTCTGGGCGCAGAAGGAGATACTCCCTTACCTGGATGACGAGAATATGCCGATACTGCGCCCTCTGAACTACCCCCCCGGCGTTGCCGGCAGGGGATATCTGGAAAAGAACAAAGTGGTCGTGGTCAACCTGATTGGAAGGACTTTTATGGATGACTACGACTGTCCTTTCAGGACGATGGACGCACTGCTCGAGGAAATCGGGCGCAAGCCCCCGGTGATAATCGTGGACTTTCATGCCGAGGCTACCTCGGAGAAAGTCGCCCTCGGCAGGTACCTGGATGGCAGGGTGAGTGCCGTGCTCGGTACCCATACCCACGTGGGCACTATCGACACCCGGGTCCTTCCCGGCGGCACCGCCTATGTTACCGATATCGGGATGACCGGGCCTATGGAATCGGTTATCGGCGATGATATAGATGCCGTGGTCCAGCGCTTCCTGACGATGATTCATAACCGCCTGCCGGTGGGTCAGGGTAAGGTGATTTTTACCGCTATTCTGGTCGATATCGATAAGAAAAGCGGTAAAGCGCTGAGTATCGAGCGTATATATGAAGAGGTGGAGGAATAGTGGCGGAGGTTGACCTCCATATACATTCTTCCGCGTCTGATGGAAAATACTGCCCGGCTGAGATAGTCCGCAAGGCCGCCGGGGCGGGTCTGAAGGTAATTGCCCTGGCCGACCACGATACTGTGGAGGGAATTACCGCTGCCATTGAAGCGGCGGCGGCGTTTCCCGGACTGAGATTCATACCCGGTGTTGAAATCAGCACGGATGTCCCTTCGGGCGAAGTGCATATGCTGGGCTATTTCATCGATTATACGAATGAGGAGTTACTCCGGAAGCTGGAAGATATGAGGAACTCGCGGCAGAAGCGGGCGCAGGAAATGATTGAGAAGCTCGGAAAACTGGGTATGCCCGTTGACTGGGAGCGCGTCCGTGAGATAGCCGGCATCGGTTCCGTAGGTCGTCCCCATATCGCTCAGGCAATGCTGGAAAAGGGCTATATCTCCACGCTGAAAGAGGCATTTAACAAATATATTGCCTGGGGTGGGCCCGCCTATGTTAAACGTGAGAAACTGGCTCCGTCCGAGGCGATGGGGTTGATACTCCGCGCCGGCGGGCTGCCCGTTCTGGCGCACCCTCTCACGGTGAACGACCACGAAAAACTGATTGCAGAGCTTACTGCGGACGGACTGGCCGGCATCGAGGCTTATTACGGTGAGTATGATAACGAGGAAATCAGACGGCTGGTTAACCTTGCCGATAAGCACGGTCTGATAGTTCCCGGCGGCAGCGACTACCACGGACTGGATGATAACGCCGAGGTAATGCTCGGCGGCGCCCCGGTGCCGGTGGAGGCGGCGGAAAAGCTGATATTACTGGCTGAACAGCGTAAGCTGAAAACAGCCGGTTAATAGTAGAAAAGTGGAGGTCTCGTAACAATGACCGCTGTATTTATACTATTGATTATCGGTGCGTATCTTTTGGGCGCGGTACCCTGGGCGTACCTCATAGCCAGGTGGCGGCGCGGGATAGATATCAGGAAGCACGGCAGCGGCAATGTGGGAGCGGCAAATGTGCTCTCTGCTGTCTCTAAACGGTGGTCGGTAGCCGTCACTCTTCTCGATATCGGAAAAGGCGCCCTGATGGTGTGGATAGCCCAGCTTGTCGGCCTTGGAGTCGCCGCACAGGTAACGGTGGGAATTGCCGCCATAATAGGGCACGACTGGCCTGTATTCCTCCGCTTTCAGGGCGGACGCGGAGTTTTCACAACCCTGGGTGTCATCACCATCCTGAATCCGTGGCTGGGACTTACTGCCCTGGTCTTTCCTTATCTTTTCTTCGCTCCTTTCAAGCAGGTATCCATGGGGGTAACCCTGGTGCTTATAATTCTCCCGTGTATAGCCGGGTTTGCCTACGGACCTCTCGGCATCGCCGAGCCTTTACCTGTCCTGATAGGCATAACCTGGATGCTCATTATTATGATGGTCCGGCGGTTCACGGCTCCGCGGAGTCCGATAAGCATGGATGTACCCGTGGGGAAGCTGCTCCTGTACCGCTTCCTTTTCGACCGTGATATCAGAGACAGGAAGACCTGGATTAATCAGGACCGCGCCGGAGACACGGCGCAATAAAACTAACTCAAATACAGATGGCGGGGGTAACAGCCGGATGACGGAAAAGGGAAAAACTACGGCCCGGATTATTGAAGAGAAAGAAAAGCGCGTTATGGACGCTATCCGGATGAGAATACCGGACAGGGTCCCGATAATCTGCGGTATGGGGTATTTCCCCGCAAAATACGCCGGAATCCCTTTCTCCGCCGCTTATTACGACTACGATGCCTGGTATAAAGCTTACAAAAAAACGCTGAAGGACTTCCCAGCGGACTTTATATTCTCTCAGGGGTTCTCCTCCGGGAAAGCCCTGGAAATCCTGGAACCCAGGAATATGAGGTGGCCCGGTTACGGGGTAGACCCCTATCACGGACACCAGTCGATTGAAGTCGATTTTATGAAAGAGGAAGATTACGACCATTATCTGGAAGACCCTTCCGACTATAATTTCCGAATACTTCTGTCACGTACCAGCGAGCACCTGGCAGGGCTGGCTACTTTACCGAAGCTTTCTGATATCTCAGGCCCGATGGGAGCCCGGATGCTGTCTATGGTGCTGACCACGCCGGAAGTCTCCCATGCCGTAGATATCCTGCAGAAGGCGGGACGTGAAAGCAGGAAATGGATGAAAAAGACCGCTGAGTTCGACCGGATGATGCTGGATATGGGATTTCCCCAGTACTTCCAGGGAGCGGCGATGCCTCCGTTCGATGTTGTTTCCCACTCGATGCGGGGGATGGAAGGAACGATGACGGATATGTTCCGCCAGCCGGATAAACTGCTGGCTGTCTGCGAGAAGATACTGGAGCAGACCATGAAAAGACCTCTTACTCCTCCGAACCGGTTCGGCAACCGCCGGTTTTTTATGACCAATACCCGCGGCTCCGATGATTTTCTCTCCACTCCGCAGTTCGATAAATTCTACTGGCCCACCTTCAGGAAGCTAGTACACTGGCTGATAGAGAATGATGTAACTCCATGTATCTTCTTCGAGGGGCACTTCACCTCGAGGCTGGAATACCTGCTGGATTTCCCCAGGGGCAGCGTCCTGGTGCGCCTCGACGCCACCGATATTTATAAGGCGAAAGAAGTCCTCAAAGACCACCTCTGTATTCAGGGCAACGTCCCCTCCTCGCTCCTGCAGGCTGGAACCGTACAGGAAGTGAAGGACTACTGCAAGGACCTGATAGACAATATCGGCAGCAACGGCGGCTTTATCCTCTCCCCCAGGAGCTCCACGGACGAGGTAAAACCCGAAAACCTCAAGGCGATGATTGACTTCACCCACGAGTACGGGGTGTACAGGTAGCAACTACCCATACCGCCATATACTTCTCATACCGCCATATACTTCTCATACCGCCATATACTTCTCATACCACCTTTTGATTCTCATACCGATGAAAGCATGTCCCGTACTTGATACGGGAGCGGTATCCAGAAAAATACCTGTATCCTGCATAAACTGGATTCCGGTTTTACCTGGAATAAACCGGTAGTAATATATATTAGATAAGGATATTTATGGAGACATCTCACTCATACGAAGGCCTCGGAGCCGACTACTTAAAAGCAAGAAATGGCAGCCCCAGATTCGCGTCCTTCATAGTCGCAAATTCAGGACTTGACGGTAATCATCCGGTCAGGATAGTGGAACTGGGTATAGGTTCCGGACAGCAGACCGAATTCGTTGAAAAAGAGTTACGGGACAGGGGAATCACTCGGTACGAAATCCTCGCCTATGACAGGTCTGCCAGACAGAACGATACTGAGCCTCCGGGACAGCTCGATGTTCTAAAAGACAGAATAGACAGGGGAGAAATTAGCGAAAGGGTAGTTCCAATATATCACGATTTCGACGGTGTATCTTTGCCTGTTGAATCGGAAAGTACAGATTTTACCTATATGGGTCACGTCGTCCACCACATACAGAATAAGGAAGAGGTGTTTAGAGACATTTCCAGAATTACGAAGAAGGGCAGTTGCCTTTTCATCCTTGGTGTGACTCTGGAAGCTATGAAGGACCATCCTCTTGATGAGTTTTTCCCCACCAAATACGAGTACGAAGTAGGCAGATATCCCTCCCGGAAAAAGTTAATTAAGTTATTTAAGGATGCCGGGTTTACTTGGGAAAGACCGGTACGGGTGCGGCGCCATATTGCACGACCGATAGACAGGGATTTCCTCACCGCCGTGGAAAACACCACCCTCGATTCTGCCTTTAACATCATGAGAGATAAAGACCCCGGTGCTTTTCGGGAAGGCGTAGAGAGAATAAGAAATTTGGTGGAGGAAGGTGAAAAGTCAGGCGAGTACCGTATCTATCTGTCACTCGGTCGCATAAGAATATTCTGGGGGAGGAAGGAATAGTTTTTTCAGTCATACCGACGAAAGCATGTCCCGTACTTGATACGGGAGCGGTATCCAGAGAAGTCCACACATCGCGGAATTAACTGGATTCCGGCTTCTGCCGGAAACAAAGAAGGAGTCTTAATGATGAATAAGCTTAGATTAGCAGCTTGCGGAGTTGATTGTAACTCATGTGGTACCTACAACAAAGAGCACGATATAAAAGCAGCGGAATTATTGGTTAAGTGGTATAGAGAACAAGGATGGATTGAACAAAATGAAGGTGCTGAAGCAGTACAAAAAAATCCACCGTTTTGTAAAGGCTGTTGGGGGGAGAAAAGCAAAGATCACTTAATCAAAGACTGTCATATTCGCACGTGTTGCGAAGAACAAGGAATAAATCATTGCGGAGAATGTGGTGTCTTTCCCTGCGGACGGTATAAAGAATGGGTAGATAATCTCGACCATCATAAAAAGGCGATGGAATATCTGCTATCATTAAAAGCAAACTCTAAACGCACTTAAATCCCCTCCATAATCCTCTCTGCAGCCTGCTGGGGGCTGGTCTTTCGGGCTGTAAGGTCGTCTATTACCGATTCGAGGGAAGAATCGTCTATTTTTCGCTTCAGGGCACTCTCAAGGGCGACTGTAAGCTCCAGTCTTGCCCTTTCACGCCTTCGTTTCTCGAGTTCCCCGCTTGAAGAGAGGAATTCTTTGTGGTGCAGTATTTCCCCGGCGAGTGGCTCGATGCCTTTTCCGGTGACCGCTTCCGTGAGAAATACCTGATGTTTCCAGCCGCCGCGCTGTTTTTTCAGCCCGGTGGTACTCTCCAGCCAGACCTTTAAATCTTCGGCGCCTTCGCGGTCGGCTTTGTTT
>CAZIYN010000096.1:0-8306 GCA_964543495.1 uncultured Dehalococcoidales bacterium
GAATTGATATCACCAACCCATCAGCATGGCTTCGTCCTGTTCTTTTGTGCTCTCGATGCCGTCGAGTTTGGCTTCGAGCAACAATTCCAGGATTTGTTTCATACGGGGTCCGGGTTCGTAGCCGAGCCTTTCCAGGTCTTTACCGTCGAGGTTGGGTTTGACGTAACGCAACTCATCGAGGTAAAGGTCTATGTACTCCTTCACCAGGGGTGAACCGGCGGCAATGGAGACAGCAGCGAGAGCCGATTTAGAGCAATCATGGAGAATCCTGTAGATTCTACTCCTTTTAATCCCCTGACCGACAAGCTCTTCAAGACTATCTTTCAGACCGATAATATCGCGAAGAGTCGAAGCCTGTGATTTGCGCAGCCTGTATTTCAGGATGAACTCCTCCGTTTCTTCAGGGGAAAGGCGGAAAGCCAGCAATGCCAGGTATATTTCAGGAGAAGGCATGTCCGGTGAGCCGGCTTCACGGGCTGCCGCGAATTTTCTGCTCAACCAGCTATCGCCTTTCAGTCCGGGAAATAGTTTTTCAAGGACTCCCAGTTTATCGGCGCGGCGCAGGACTTTCTCAGGAGTATCCTCCTGCAGGACAAGTTCAAGCTCGTGGCGGATGCGGTCGGTACTTACCGTATCCAGCATATCTATGTTCTGCTCAAGCAGCCTCAGCGTGTCCGGTTCCATTTTAAAGCCGAGCCGTTGCTCATAGCGTACCGCCCTCCAGATACGGGTGGCATCATCGACGAAGCTGTTTTCATGCAGGATGCGGATAAGTCCCTTTTTCAGGTCTTCGACTCCGTCATAGATATCGATTAGTTCTCCCCAGCGCTGGGGTACCAGCTCTACGGCGAGGGTGTTTACGGTGAAATCACGGCGGTAGAGGTCGTTATCAATCGAGCCGGGCGTCACTGTTGGCAGGGCTCCGGGCCTCGAGTATATTTCCGAACGGGCGGTAACGATATCCACGCTCCATTTATCCCACTTCAGAGTGGCGGTGCGGAAACGGGTATGAACGGTCACCTTCGCCCGGACAATCTCCGTCAGCTGTTCAGCGAGGTCGATGGCATCGCCGTCGGCGACGAGGTCGAGGTCGTGATTGCTCCTCTCCAGAAGGAGGTCGCGTACCACGCCGCCGACCAGGTAGAGGTTTATCCCACTGCTGGCGGCTACGAGGCCTGCCGCCTGCATAAACTCCACCAGTTCACGGGGCAATTGTTTTTCAATTCTATCCGTTAAGTTCATCTTTTTTCTCAATCAGGACAGTCAAAATTATAACACAATTGCCTTACTCTCCGGTAAGCGATATTATGCTCAGACCGCCGACAATCAGGGTAATGGCGATGAACCTGATGACCAGCACCCGTTTTCCTGCCGATTCTATGAGGAATCCGGGTAGAACGAAGCTGAGGATAACGCTGAATACCATTACCAGGACCTGACGCACGGTCATAACGGCGCTTACCAGCGAAACGGGACCTAATGATATTGCCCTCATGTATATTACCGAAGCTGATAAAGCCATGAATTCGTCGAGAACGAGTAAAGCCAGGCTCGAAGTCCTTCTCGGCATATCTATCCACTGTCTGAAGCTCGCCGTGCGGAAAGCTATGACCAGTATTTCTATAGATGCAACGGTGAGTGCCATACTGTACGTATTCCAGTAAGAAATATAGGTCATGGCATATTTACACAGAACGGTCCCGATAGCGCCAGACAGGCTGGCAATAAAGAGGAGCAGGACGGGCTTTTTCAGCCTGCCTGTATTTGTAACTCCGCTTTTTTCTGCGGTTATCATCATAGCTCCGACTACCACAATGAATATCGCCGCCCATTGCAGAGGGATGATGGTTTCTCCAAGCATCACAGCGGCAATTATAGCTACGAAGATTGGAGAAGTGTTGGAAATGGGTATCACTTTCGATACCTCTTCCCTCTCCAGTACGAACAGTGTTATCAGTACTGCCGTGGCACCGCATATTCCGGCGCCGATAACAGCGAGTATCACAGTGAAGGGCATACTAGTGGGCCAGGGGAAGAAAAGGTATAGAAGAAAGCTGTAAATAAGCTGGATAATACCCATTACCAGTATGAAAGCCTTCAAGCCTATCATCCGCCTGGCGAGGAGATGGCTGTCGATAATACTGACCACTGCCTGCATCGATGCGGCGAATATCGCCGTGCTTACCCAGTTCAATTATTAAGTACCTGCTTTCCGGTGGGTATATTCAAATAAGCTTACACGATTGCGTAACAAATGCAAAGATAATATTCTCGTTTTCTATTGACTGCATTTAAATCTGCTGATAGGATTGATGGAGTGCGTATCGGCGGATATATTCCGTCGATATTGTTTGAAAGGGGAAAAACTGGAAACTCCTCAAATTACCGATAACACCAGACGTCTGGGAGAGGCGCCGTTAGGACGGTTGATTCTCAGCCTCAGCCTGCCCGGAATGGTCTCGATGATAACCATAGCCCTCTATAATATCGTCGATACTTTCTGGGTATCCAGACTGGGTCACGAGGCGATTGCCGCCCTGACCATTGTGATGCCCTACGGGATATTCATGATAGCCGCCGCGGCGGGCACGGGAGTGGGAATCGGTTCTCTGGTCTCCCGGCGTTTCGGTGAAGGAAACGTAGAGGCTACCAACCACGCCGCCGGCCAGATTTTCCCGATAGCTATAATAGTGGGGGGTATTTTCCTGCTGGGAGCGGTACTGCTGCCGCGCCAACTGCTGACCACTTTCGGGGCAACTCCCGATATTATCGAATACGGCGTACAGTACCTGTTTATAATCGGCTTCGGTATGCCATTCATAGTTATGGGTATTCCGCTGAACGACCTGCTTCGAGCTTCCGGAGACGCCCTGAGGCCGATGATTTTTATGCTCATCGCTACAGTCGTCAATATCGTTCTCGACCCTATGCTCATTTTCGGAATCGGCCCTTTCCCGGAACTGGGAGTCCGCGGGGCGGCAATAGCAACGGTGTTCGGACAGTTTCTTGGTGCATCGATGGGTCTGATATATATTTTTGCCGGCAGGTCGGCATTCCGGATAAGACCGAGGCATATGATTCCGGATATGGCGATTCTGCGGGATATCTACCGGGTGGGTCTGCCTTCCATGCTGGTGGAGGTCACGGAGAGCCTTACTTTTATACTGGTGAACAACATCCTTTCTTCTTTCGGCTCGCTGGCGATAGCTGCTATCGGCATTATCATCCGCATAGTCGATTTCAGTTTTATGCCGATTATAGGCGTATCCCAGGGGCTGTTGCCGATTGTGGGCTATAATTTCGGGGCCCGCAACTGGAAAAGGCTGTGGGAAGCGGTGAGAAAAGCCGCGGTCTCGATTACCATATTTATGGGAGCGGCACAGGTACTGCTGACGATACTGGCGCCCCAGCTTATAGGTATTTTCAGTGAAGATGCCGAGCTGCTGGGAATAGGGATACCGGCGATGCGTATCGCGATATCCGCGATATTTCTCATTGCCCCGACGATTCTTTTCATAACCACTTTCCAGGGACTTTCGAAGGGTAAGGAAGTGCTTGTCCTTTCTCTTGCCCGGCAGCTTCTTTTCTTTATCCCGCTGATGATTTATCTGCCGAAAGTGCTGGGTATCTCCGGAGTGTGGATATCCTGGCCGATATCCGATGTCATGGGGTTTATTATCACCGGGCTCTGGCTTTACAGGGAGTACAGAGTATTGAAGAGGCAGGGCGGCTGGGCGGATATGACTGATTTTGCTTGATTTGTGTAACTTCCCCACCCCTATATATATCTATTCCCACCCGCCACCCTAAATGTAGTTTAAGAGGGGACATCCGTCCCCTCTTAAAAACACCCCTGTTTGTTTTTATTCACTTCCACACCTACCTATTTCAGCGAGATGTCCGCAAAAGGCGGACGGGTAAACCGCCCTTAATATACTGAGAATGAAAGCTCTGTATATTTCTGTAACCTTTTCTCTATTCAATATATCCTCACCCCCGCCTGCCGAAGCCTCGTGCGGCGGGCAAGACTCCCATAATGTAACTTAAGAGGGGACATCCGTCCCCTCTTAAAAACACTCCTATATACCTATTGTAGCATTGATTGGTGAAGTCGAACCCTTCGGTTACACTCGGGATAGCTCTCTACCCGGTGGATTTCATGGCAGGTTATCAGAACTTTGGTTGAAGACCGGCTTGTTTGCAAAGTTCGTTGGCTGTTATCCGGTCCAGTGTTCAATGTCTCTTTACGGGTATGGTCTTAGTATCGTTGGTATATATCGAATGTCTGCGACCGTTCCGCAGGAGGTAGAAGCCGTTTTCTTCGAGGTACTTTATGAGGTCGCGGCGCTTCACTGACAATTTACGCCTCTATCAGGACTTGCTCTAACAGGTCACCACCGGGGGGAATTTCTCTATTTTGCTGTTTGTATGCGTTGACCATTTCCTTCAGGGCATCTCTGAGAAGTACCCGGCATTCTTCTATAGTTGCGCCTTCCGTAATTACTTCAGGCCATTCCACGAGCTGACCCATATATCCGGAATCAACTTTCGTATATTTAGCCGTATAGCTTTTTACCATATTTTTCACCTTTACCAGAGATTATAACATTTTATCACCGTTGACGCAGTAACGGGCATTGTAGCAATAAAGGACGGCGGGTTCAAGTCTTTGGTCTGTGATTTGTATATTCGATTGCTATATATTGGTTCTCTCTCTTATAATGAATTCTAATGAAGGTTGTTTCGATTGTGGGGATGCCGGGGAGCGGGAAGTCGGAGGTCGCGGCCGTGTTCGAGGCGCGCGGCTACAGGAGAATCAGGTTCGGCGATATTACCGATGAAGAGGTGAGGAAGCGGGGGTTGGAGCTTAACGAGGAGAACGAACGCAAGGTCAGGGAGCTTCTCCGCAAAGAGAAGGGGATGGCGGCTTACGCGGAGCTCAACCTGCCCGGAATCGATGCGGCTTTAAAGGACTCCAATGTAGTTATAGACGGGCTTTATTCCTGGGAGGAGTTTTTATACCTGAAAGAACACTATGGCGAACGACTGATTATGGTCGCCGTGTGGGCTTCGCCGGAAACGAGGTATACACGGCTGACGGGCAGAGAGAAGCGGGGGCTGACGATGAAAGATGCTGCCAGCCGCGACCGGGCGGAGATAGAGAATTTAAACAAGGGCGGACCGATTGCAATGGCCGATTTCACTATAAGTAATGAGTCCACTGTGGAGGAACTGAGAAGGAAGACAGAAGAAGTAATTACGGAGTTGAAGTAATGAGTGAAATAGTACGACCCGACCTGGACGAATATTTCCTGAAGATAGCCTCCGTGGTAGCGGAACGCTCAACCTGCCGACGTCACCACATGGGAGCGGTGGCGGTAAGAGATAAAAGGATTCTGACCACCGGCTATAACGGCGCCGCGGCGGGGCTTAAAGACTGCCTGGAACTGGGCTGCCTGCGGGACGAGCAGGGAATTGAATCCGGGACACGGGTGGAAATATGCCGGGCAATCCATGCCGAACAGAACGCGATTATTCAGGCGGCACTCCACGGAGTCAGCCTCGAGGGAAGCACGATATACTGTACGCATACTCCCTGTGTGCTGTGCGCCAAGATGATGGTTAACGCAAAAATTAAGCGGTCGGTAAGCTTCGGAAAATACATCGATGATACCTTCATCGAGATGTTTAAAGAAGCCGGCATCGAAGTTGACATAAAGGAGAAACCTCCTTCAGAAATTACCTTTCTGGACTAGAGTTTAAAAATGAGTCCTGCAGAGCGAGAATACCCTGAACGCCCAATCGTATCGGTGGGCGCCTGCGTTTTCAAGGGAAATAAAGTACTGCTGATAAAACGCGGCACGCCTCCCAGCCTGGGGAAATGGAGCGTACCCGGCGGGATGATTGAACTGGGAGAGACGATACAGGAAACGGCGAAAAGAGAAATAGACGAAGAATGCGGAATTGAAATCAAGCCGGAGAAAGTCCTTAATGTAGTGGACCACATCGTTCCGGGTGAAGACGGGCGCGTAAAATATCACTACGCGGTGATTTATCTCATGGCGGACTACGTAAGCGGGAAGCCGCGCGCCGGCTCGGACGCCGCGGACATCCGCTGGGCGGGGAGTAAAGAACTCGACGGTCTGGATATGAACCCGATTGTGAGAGAAAACATGCTGGAGGCATTCCGGTCGAGAGGTATAGATAAATGACGGTACCTCACGCCAAGGTGATAGTGAACCCGGCGGCGGGAGCCAATTCCACACACAGGAAGTGGCCTCATCTTCAAGACCTTTTAAAGCACATCGGTCTTTCTTTCGACCATCAATACACCGAGGCGGCGGGACATGCCATCGAGCTTGCCAGAGAAGCCGCCGGCAAAGGATACGGTTGTATCGTGGCGGTAGGCGGCGATGGCACTGCCAACGAGGTTGCCAACGGTATCCTCCATTCAGGCGGCGGGGAGGATATTTCAATGGGCGTTGTCAGTACCGGAACCGGCAGTGACTTCGTCCGCTCCGTGGGGATTCCACTTCATTACCGGGATGCCTGCTCGTGCCTGGTAAGCCAGGGAAGGTATAAAATAGATGTCGGAATCGTGGAATACAGGAATAACGGGAAGATTGAAAAACGTTACTTCATCAATACCGCCGGAATCGGCTTCGACGCGGCAGCCGTAGAGATGACGGAAAGGCTTCCCAAGAACCTCGGCGGCACGATTCCGTATCTCACCGGGCTGGTCTGCACCTTAATAGGCTATAAGAATAAGAATGTCGAGCTGGGTATCGGAGACAGGACGGAGAAAGCCCGCGTGCTCAGCGTGGTGGTCTCCAACGGCAACTACATCGGAGGCGGTATGCGGGTTGCGCCGGATGCCAGCCTGGACGACGGACTGCTGGATGTGTGCGTAATCGGCGATGTCAGCAAGTTCGACCTTTTGAAGTCGCTGCATATGGTATATAAAGGCACCCACGGCGAACACCCGAAAGTCACCATGGACAAGGCGGAAAAGGTATCCGTAAGTTCCGAGGAAAGGGTACTCGTCCATGCCGACGGCGAGGTGCTGGGAACGGGTCCGGCGTCTTTCTCACTAATTTCCGGCGCTCTGAACATCGTTGTGCAGGGATAGAGTCATTCGATATTCTCGCGCTGGTATGTTCCTTTATATCCTTCAGTTTCACCGGTTACCTTCATAAAGACAAGCTGGGTAACCCGGGCGTTTTGCTGGAGGCGGAACCCCTGGGGATGGTAGACGACCAGCGAGGACTGTGAGCGACCGCTGTAACCGGCATCCCAGACGGCGGTGCCGACCGTTACTCCGCAGCGCAGGAGGCTTGACCGGGGTCTCGCCAATGCCATAAGATTATTTGGCAGGTGGACAATCTCGTTGTAGGTTATCATATAGACACCGGGAACCAGGTTGATAAAACCGAGTCCATCGAAGGTAAGAGGGGCGAGTTCTGAGATAATTCTTCGGCTGTTATCGGCGGTTATCTGCCCCGGGTTCTGGAGCAGGGCTATATCGCGGACGGTGATATCGAACCCGTTTGGCTGCACCTGCTCGTCGAGGCTGATATAATTTTCTATAAGAGGCGGTTCGGCATTAATCAGACCGAGTATGTCATGTCCCGATAAGACGGCTGTCATGGTGGTTACAGTATAGCATTTTCATACGGGATGAGATAAGGGGGACTTCAGCTTAAAAGGGAGTAGAGAGGGACTTCGTCTTAGCAAGAGCCTTGTCTCAAGTGTCATTCCGGAGGAATCCGCCAAAAGCGGACAACGAAGAATCCGGGGGTGGGTTACTTGAACATCCCTACCCCCAGATCCTTCGCTACGCTCAGGATGACATGGCACTGTCGTTTTCAGGGCAAGGCTTATATGAAGAGGTGGGATTGATATCGATTATAATAATGCGGGGTTGGATTGAGAGACAATAAATACAAACTGCTGGTAGTGGATATAGACGGCACTCTGCTGGACAAAAACAACGACGTCTCCGAAACGGATATGGATGCACTGAAAGAGGTATCCGACGCCGGAATCAGAGTATCGCTGTCCACCGGGCGGGTGGTGGTGGCATCAATGCCCTTTATCAACAGGATGGGGCTGGACGGCTATCACATGTTCTTCGACGGCGCCCTTGTCTATAACCCGGGAACCGGAGAGGAAGTATATGTAGAGCCGATAGACCGGGAACTTGTCAGGCAGATGATAGAGTTTTCGAGTGAAACCGGGCTGGACTTCGACCTGTATTCGATAACCCATTTCTTCGCCGAGCGCGAGACCTGGGCGACGGATATCCG
>CAZIYN010000097.1:0-8286 GCA_964543495.1 uncultured Dehalococcoidales bacterium
ACGCGGTATTGTCCAGCCTAACTAGCAGTCTGCGTACCAGCTGGCGTCCCAGTAAGATGCCGAGTACCAGGAAACCAATAGCTTTAGCTACGGTAATCAGGACAAGGAAAACAGTAAGTTCACCTGAAACGATTTCCCCGGCAATTGTCAGCGCAAGCAGACTCAGTACATCATCTATTATCGCAGCTCCGATTATTGCCTTCGCCACCTGAGTTTCGAGTTTATCCATTTCCTTGAGTACATTGGCAGTAATGGCTATACTTGTCGCAGTCAGGGCAGTGGCGATAAAGATAGAAGCTCCGAAATCGAAACCAAAAGGTATTGCTATAAAAAAGCCGGCGGTCCATGGGACCACGATACCGATAAGCGCAATAACGAAATATTTTATCCTGACGATTTCACTTAGCCTGAAATGCAGGCCGATAGTAAACAGCAGTACTACTGCTCCTAAATGCCCGAGGCTGGAAACAAAATCAGTATACGTTACCAAACCCAGCAAGCTCGGTCCTACAACAATACCCGCCAGAATTACTCCCACCACAGCCGACTGGTTAATTTTATAGGCGATTAGATAACCAGCCAGCGCCACAAACATCAGCAGGCTCATCTGAAATTCTATAGAACCCAATATACCCGATTCTATAATCATGCAGCACAATCCTTGCCAGGTATCACATACATATAGAAATCCTGTGATTGGTCAATCTACAAAAATAATGATAATCATTACTTGATACTTTTAGCAATTATTATGACACCTTTGGAACTTCCATAGTAGTAATATGTATAATATCATTATTTTGATTGCAGGCAGACATTTTAATTGAAATAATACTTTCTGCTCGATACACCCGGTATGAAAGGGCCAATTAAGTTTGCAGAGTAAGAATGGGAAACAAAACACCATCCTCGTAATCGACGATGAACCCAACATGCTCCAGCTACTTGAGCGAATTCTTACTTCGGAGGGATTTAGTGTCAAATTAGCTACAGACGGCGTCTATGGTTTAAGTCTATTAAGGGAAGAAAATCCTGATTTGGTCTTGCTGGATATAATGATGCCGGGACCGGATGGATTTTTAGTCATCGACAGAATACGTGAAGAGTCTAATGCTCCGATAATCATGCTGACCGCAAAACGTGACACAGAATCGATAAAAAAAGCAATCGAACTCGGTGCCGATGATTTCGTGAAAAAGCCTTTCCGGCCTGCAGAACTCGTAGCCAGGATCAATTCGAAATTACGCAGGACATGATATATTCATTATATTTATCTTCACTGATTATCTCCACGATACTCCTTTCCACGCTGGCATTCATATTCTGGCGTCGCCGTTCCATGCGCGGGGCAATTCATGCCGCCTGGCTTATGCTGTCCGCGGCGGTGTATGCCTTCGGTACCGTACTCCAGATTGTCAACACCAACTTCAACGGCCAAATCGTAGCAGAAGGTATTCAGTATCTCGGCGTAGTCTTCGTTCCCGTTGCCTGGTTCACTTTTTCCATCAGCTATACAGGTAGAGACAGCTGGTTTTCAAAGAAAATCCTGCTGTTACTCCTGATTATTCCGTTTACTACCATTATTCTTGCCTGGACAAACGGACATCATGAACTGATATGGTACAACAGGCACCTCGAGACCAGCGGACCTTTTGTAATTATAGAAAAAGGCTATGGTCCGTGGTTCTGGGTAAACGCTTTTTCTTCATACGTGCTGGTATTTGCAGGTATATTGACCATAATCAGAAGGCTATTCCGCAGACCTCGTTTATACCGCCAGCAGAGTATTGCACTGGTAATCAGCGCACTGGTGCCTGTTATATGGAATGTATTCTATGTATTCAACCTGGTACCAATCTATAGAATCGACCTTACTCCATCCGCATTCACCGTATCGGGACTGGCGATGATGTGGGGTCTTTTCAGGTCAAGGTTACTCGATATCGTACCTATCGCATATGAACATATTATAGAAGTATTGAACCAGGGAATCTTTATACTGGATACCCAGGGCCGTATCATAGATATGAACACAGCCGCCGAGAAAATACTGGACTACCCGATGTCAAAAGCTATCGGCCAAAACGCAAATACGACCCTTAATAACCATCCTGATTTAATTAATATCCTGAATGACGGATACACAGCTACTCCCTCGGAAATAGCCACGCGGAAAGATGTAAAGGAGAATTACTACCTGGTGGATGTCGCCATGTTAAATGATAGAAGGGGAAATCCCATTGGTAAGATGGTAAGCCTGATAGATAACACGGAATTCAGGCAGGTCGAAGCAAAAAGAAGGGAGCTCGAAGCCAGGAACCAGATGATGAGCAGACTCTCTACTGTCGGCGAAATGGCTGCAGGTATCGCTCATGAGGTCAGCAACCCCCTGGCAACAGTATTAGGCTATTCGGAACTGTTAATAAAACAGGACGTCCCTGAAGATATGAAAAAAGACCTTGAAGTAATAGGGAAAAGCGCTGAACGTGCCGCTGCTATTCTGGAAAGACTGCTTACCTTCGCCGGTCACCAGGATGGTATTTTAGAACCGATTCAGGTTAATAGTATTATTGACAGCACAATCGATTTCAGGAAACACTCACTTAGAGTTAATAACATAGAGATTATTAGACAGTTCGATGAGAAGCTGCCAAGAATCATTGCCAATAGCAGCCAGCTTCATGAAGTTTTTCTAAACCTGCTGATGAACGCCGAGAGTGCGATTGCTGAAACCGGGAAAGAGGGCAGGATTACTATCTCAACAGAAAAGAATGAAACTAATGTTCACGTATTATTTAGAGATAATGGTACCGGTATTAGCCCCGAGAACCTGGATAAAATATTCAATCCCTTCTTTACCACTAAAGGGGTTGGTAAGGGAACAGGTCTCGGACTGAGCATATGCCATGGAATTATAACCGGTCACAATGGAGAAATAACCGTTGATAGCGAGCCTGGCAACGGAAGCACCTTCATGATTACATTACCGATGACTAAATCCAGCCGGAGTAAAAACAGCGATGACAGAGAATAACGACGAGAGCAACCAGAATATCCCTACTGTCCTGGTAATAGAAGATAATATAGACATGCTCCAGTTAATCGGACGCATAATAATGGAAGAAGGCTTACGCGTCTTGCTCGCCCAGGATAGTGTTTTCGGACTGTCACTGCTTAAGGAAGGTAACCCGGATATAGTCCTGCTGGATATAAAAATGCCCGAGCCGGATGGCTTCACTGCTTTAAAATCTATCCGCGAACAGTCCAATATCCCGATAATAATGGTAACCGCCAACTGGGAACAGGAGGCGGTTGAAAAAGCCCTGGCTCTGGGTGCGGACGACTATATCAAGAAGCCTTTCAGGTCAGCCGAACTGATAGCCAGAATCAAAGCGAAGCTCCGGCGTTTCAACGGATATTAACGCGTAATAGATTCTGGAACCGCATAGGAGATGTCTTCACGAGCATTCATTGTCATCAAATAATTGACACATGCTTGATACAGATATACACTCAATATATAAAATACAGGTTAAGTCTTATTCTGACCAGCTTTACAGGGTCCTACCGGGAGGTCGGATATGAAAAGCGATGGGAATGGGAAAAAGACAGAACTGGCCAACAATATTCCCGAATCCCGGGAAGACGAATTCCGGTCCACAACGGGAGTAACCAACAAACACGACCTTTATCAGCAGCTTCATGATTCCGAGGAGAAATACAGAAGCCTGTTTGAACTTTCCCCAATCGGTATCACCATTCTGGATACAAAAGGCTTTGTTCAAGCATGCAATGATGCCGTTTACAAAATAGGCGGATTCAGTGAGGAAGAGATTGTAGGGAAGCACTTCTCTAAAATCGGTCCTGTCAGAATAAAAGACATACCGAAATTTACAAAAGTGTTTACATCTCTTTTAACCGGAAAGGTATCCGCTCCCTTCGAAGTGGAATACAACCGAAAAGATGGAACAACAGGCTGGACGGAAATCCAGGTTGCGTCAATTAAATCAAATGGCAGGATATCAGGCATCCAGGTAATGCAGAGAGACATTACCGAGCGTAAGAAAGCCGAACATGCACTTATTGAAAGTGAACAACGATACAAAGGCCTATTTGAGTTATCTCCAATCGGCATAGTGCTTCTGGACACCAAAGGCGTGATTCAGTCCTGTAATGACGCCGTTTATGAATTGAGCGGATATACCGAAGAAGAACTTGTCGGGAAACATTTCTCTGAAATAACACCCCTCAGAGCAAAAGACATACCCAGATTTATGAAAATATTCGCTTCTGTTATCACCGGAAAAAAGTCCAAGCCGTACGAAGTGGAATATATCCGTAAAGATGGAACACAAGGCTGGACGGAAATTCAGATTGCGGCATTAAAGTCGAACGGTAGTATATCAGGTATCCAGGTATTGCAAAGAGATGTTACCGAGCGTAAGAAAACCGAACAGGCTCTGCTTGAAAACGAACAGCGGTATAGAGCCCTCTTTGAGAACTTAAACGATGCAGCTTTACTGGCGGATGCAAAAACAGGATGTATCCTTGATGCTAACAAGAAAGCCGAAGAGTTACTGGTACGTCCCCGTAAAAACATTATAGGCGTTCATATGACCGAGCTTCACCCTCCGGGATCGACTGAAGAGTACCCACGGATATTTGCCGAACTCAGCAAAAAGGGCCAAGCATTCGAACATGAAGGAAAGATTACTACAGCCGACGGCACTACTGTCCCGGTAAGAATCAGCGCCGCCCTTATCAATATCAATGGAGAGCAGTGTATACTCGGTCTTTTCAGCGATATCACCGAACGCCTGAAATCAGAAGAAGCCCTGCGAGAGAGTGAAGAGATTTTCAGAGTTATGTTCGACAACTCTGCAGACATTCTAAGCCTATGGGACTTTGAGGGTAATCTCATACGGGTAAATAAAACATGGACACAAACTCTCGGATTTACTGCGAAGACTTATGGTAACACGATTGGAAAAATCCACCCCGATGACAGAGACCGCGTGCTGGAATATATTAAAGCCGCGCGAAGCGGTAACACCGGAAATAAGAGTATCCTGTACAGGCATAAAACAACCGGCGGTGATTATATCTATCTGGATACAATGGAAAAGAACATCCAGGTATCAGGAAGGAAATTGAGACTGGTATCTTCCCGTGATGTTACCGAGCAACACCGGATCGAAGAGGCATTGCAGGAAAGCGAGGAGTTTAATACCAGTCTTCTTGAAAACGCACTGCACCAGATAAACGTTATAAACCCGGACGGTTCAATCAGGTATGTAAACCCTACTTTCCGGAAAGAAAACGGGTGGAAACTTAATGATGTAATCGGCATGAAACCGCCGTTCCCCTGGTGGCCGGAAGAACAAAAGGAAGAGCTTATGAACGGTTTCAGGGAAGCGATTTCAGGCGGTAAGGGTAGAATCGAGGTTCTCACCCGGAGGAAAAACGGTGAATTATACTGGCTCGATATAGCCTGGACACCCGTGAACCACAATGGCAAACTTGATTATATACTTGTGAACGGAGTCGATATCACCGAACGCAAGCAGGCGGAACTGGCATTAAAAGAAAATGAGGCGTTCCGGTCCAGCCTGCTCAATATGTCACCGAACCCGATATTCGTTTCCAGCCCCGATACCTCTATACGGTACGTTAATCCGGCACTGGAAGAATTATCCGGATTTACTTCCGAAGAACTCATCGGTAAGAAAATACCCTACCCCTGGTGGAGAGAGGAAAGGTGGAAGGCAGCCGGAGAGATAGTCCGCGAAGGTCTGCAGGTAGGCACGGATTTATTGGAAGTGCGATTTACAAAGAAGACCGGCGAGGATTTCTGGGTAGAGGTCAACAGTACACCGATAAAACTTGACGGCGAGCTCCAGTATACGCTGGTAACCTGGAATAATATCGACGAACGCAAGAAGGCAGAGATAGCTCTCAAAGAGAGTGAAGATATCCGTCTTAAATTACTGGATATTTCGCCTAACCCGATAATGGTTATCAACCCCGACGGGACTAATAGGTACGTCAACCCCGCTTTTGAAAAACTCACCGGCTTCTCCGCAAAAGAGGTAATAGGAAAGAAACCGCCTAATCCGTGGTGGCGAGAATCCGTGAAAGAAGAAGCTTTCAAGCAAGCCAGGAAAGATTTAAGGATTAAAAAGAAGAACCAGGAAGTACTGTTTAAAAAGAAAAACGGTGAAAATTTCTGGGTGTCTTCCAGCAGTACTCCGGTAAGAAAAAACGGCAAACTCCAATTTTCGTTAATAACATGGACTGACATCACAGAACGCAAGCAGGCAGAAGAAGAAGTCAAGCTGAGAGCCATGATTCTCGACAGCGCCGGAGATGGAATTAATGTTATCGACCTCGACGGTAAATTCGTCTACGTTAACGAGGTATTCTGCAAGTCCCACGGCTATACCCGATATGAACTGATGGGTATGAACATACGCCAGCTGGTACCGGAGATAAACAGCGTACTCGTTGAGCCCAGGCTTAAAGAGATATTAGCCAAGAGGGAGACTGAATTCGAGACCGTCCATATCCGCAGGGACGGCAGCCAGATGATAATGGAAGTCCATTCACGCGTATTAGAATCAAGAAACCGGAATTTTATCCTTAACGTGGAACGGGATATAACCGAAAGACACAAGAAAGAAGAGGAAATTCAGAAGTTTTCGGCGGCAATAGAGTACAGCCCGAATATAGTGATGATTACGGACAGAGATGCCGTCATCGAGTATGTAAATGATAAGTATACCGAGTTAACAGGTTACAATGAAGATGAAATAATCGGTAAAAATATGCGTGAAATAGACCTCCAGCCGCTGAAAGAACAGAGAAAAATGTGGAGAGCGCTGGCCCGCGGTGAAGAGTGGTATTATGAGTATCTCAACAGGAAAAAGAACGACGAACTGTATTACGAGGCCACTTCTATCTCCGCAATCAAGGATAAAAACGGTGAAATAACCCACTTTGTCAGAGTGGGTACGGATATTACAGAAAAGAAGAGGACTGAAGGAGAACTACAGCGGTCCGAACAACAGTTACGCGAACTGTCCAATCATATGAGACAGATAAGGGAAGAGGAGAGGAAGAGTATAGCCCGTAATATCCATGATAATCTTGGTCAATCGCTTACCGCCCTGAAAATAGATATGTCATGGTTGATAAAAAGACTGACAACCGAACAGCTGCCATTGATTGAAAAAGCGAATGAGATGGCTATGATGATTGACCAGAATATACAGACGGTAAAGAAGCTGTCCTCTGAACTGAGGCCCGAAGTGCTGGATATACTGGGACTGGCTGCTGCCATAGAATGGTATACGGAAGAATTCAGTCAGAGGACCGGGATTAAATACGTACTCAGCCTCGGGGAAGAAAATATCGAACTTAAGGAAGAGTGTCTGGTCGATTGTTACAGAATTCTCCAGGAATCTCTAACCAACGTATCACGCCACGCAGGAGCAACCAGAGTAAGGATTAACATGAAACAGGAACCCGATAAACTCGTTATGCTTATAAAAGACAACGGGAAAGGAATTACCAAAACAGACTGGGATGAAACCAGGTCATTCGGTCTTATGGGTATGAGGGAGCGTGCGAATTCTATCGGTGGTAAGCTCGAGATAAAAAGCACTCCCGGTAAAGGGACAACCGTGAAACTGACTGTTCCCACGAAATAACAAGGAGCATACTATCATGATTAGAGCGTATATTGCTGATGACCATACTATCGTCCGCCGGGGACTCAGGCAGATAGTAGCCGAGACTTCGGATATAGTAATAGCAGGAGAAGCCAGTACCGGTAAAGAAGCGATACAGGAGATAATGAAAGACAATTATGATATTGTCCTTCTGGATATCACCATGCCCGATATCAACGGTCTGGATATACTCAAAGAACTCAAGCGTAAAAGACCCGATATCAGGATTCTAATACTGAGCATGCATCCCGAAGAACAGTTTGCCATACGTGCGCTGAAAGCAGGAGCTTCCGGATACCTTACAAAGGATAGCGCTGCTTCAGAACTGGTCGGAGCAATTTACAAGGTAGCTAAGGGCGGCAGGTATATCAGTACTACCCTTGGTGAAAAACTAGCTTCGCAACTGACTGACGACACAGGTAAAGAACCACATGAGACACTTACAGACCGAGAGTACCAGATAATGCAATTATTTGCCCGTGGTAAAAGTATCCAGGAGATTGCAAGTGAGTTGTTCCTGAGTACCAGCACCGACTACACCTATCGAACACGCATA
>CAZIYN010000098.1:0-524 GCA_964543495.1 uncultured Dehalococcoidales bacterium
GTCTTATTCCATAAAGCAGGGTACTCTTTACCCGGTACTCAGGATGCTGGAAAGCAACGGCTTGCTGGAAAGCGAGGTCGAGCCGTCCGTATCCGGCCCGCCGCGCCGGTATTACCGGATAACTCAGGACGGCGTTGCCGCTCTGAAGAGATGGCACCGGATATGGAATCAGACAAAAGCTCTGGTTGACAACGTTGCCGAGGGAGGAAAGTAATGATTCGAAGTATTGACCAATATCTGTCGCAATTGAAAAAGGAGCTTTCCGGCTGCGATCGGGCGACGATACAGGATGCTCTGGCCGATACCGAACAACACCTGAGTATGGCTCTCGACAGTTTCGTATCGGAAGGTGATATAACGGAGGCGGATGCACTGGTGAAGGTCATAGAAGAATACGGCATGCCGGAAGAGGTAGCTAAAGCCTACCGTGAAAACGAGAGCCGCGTTACTCCGGCGCTCGCCGAACCCGTATACACCGAAGAACAAGAAACGCCGCAGGTTAAAGACGAGCGACCGTTCTGGAT
>CAZIYN010000098.1:534-8265 GCA_964543495.1 uncultured Dehalococcoidales bacterium
CCGATATACGTGCCTGGGGAGCACTGCTGTACCTGCTGCTTTCGCTGGCGACCGGCATCATCTACTTCACCTGGACGGTAACAGGACTATCTCTTTCACTCGGACTTCTTGTACTGATTATAGGACTGCCTGTTGCCGCGCTGTTCATTCTTTCGGTGCGGGGTATCGGACTGGTGGAAGGACTGATGATAGAGGCGTTGCTGGGAATACGGATGCCTCGCCGGCAGGTTTTCTACCCGAAAAAACCGGGATGGTGGCAGCGTTTCAAGCAGATAATTACCGATAAGCAGACATGGCTGTCCATTATATACATGCTGCTTTCATTACCTCTGGGAATCTTCTACTTCACGGTAATCGTTATCCTTATGTCTGTATCGCTGTACTTTATCGCACTGCCTGTTCTGCAGCTCGGTTTTGATATACCAATTGTCTACGCCAACGGTGTTTCTTATTTCCTTACCGGCTGGATGCTGCCTGTTGCCGTGATTTTCGGCGTTTTGCTGATAACACTGACGATGCACCTGGCAAGGTATCTGGGACGCCTGCAGGGCTTACTGGCCAAAGCAATGCTGGTTAAATTCTAGAATTAACAACAGGAGGATTCCGTGAAAAATATAAAAATACTTACGATTATACTGGTAGTTCTGCTCCTGGTAACCTTCCTGTGTTCGGGCTGCGGTGTTGTCCTGGTCCCGAAATACGGTGAAGCGGGTACTGGTGAAAAGGAAACCAGACAGTACAATATCAACGATTTTACTAATATCTATATCAGCAGCACATTTATTTACGAGATAAAGCAGGCGGATGATTACAGTATAAGCATTACCGCCAGTGAAAGTATGTTTGACGATATAAGGCTAGAAAAGAACGGGGAGACTCTGACTATAGATACTGACTTCCTCGGACTCCACTGGGCGCTTTTCACTGTTTCCTCCCGTCCGAGGGCGGTTATCACCATGCCGGAGCTCAAGAAACTGGATTCCCACGGAGCTACCAGAGGCATCGTGATAGATTTTAACTCAACAGAAAATATGTCTGTTGTTGTAAGTGGAGCCAGTGAAGTGGAATTCAGGAATATTGATGTGACAGATTTCAGCATCGGCGTTTCCGGAGCCAGTGATGTAAAAATAGATGCTATCGCTGAAGATATATTCTTAAACGTATCCGGAGCCAGCGAATTGAATGGCGATATTACGGTGGAAAATCTGTTTGTTGGCGCTAGCGGCTCGAGTGACATTCATCTGGACGGCACTGCCGGCGATATGACCGTTTACTCATCCGGCGCAAGCAATATGGAACTGAAGAAATTGAAAGTCAATAATGCCAATATTGCACTCAATGGTTCAAGTGATTGTGATATTTACGTTTCAGGAAGACTGGACGCCAATATTAGAGGAGCCTCTTCGCTGGGATATCTCGGTGACCCGGAACTTGGTGAAACAGACGTCGACATATCATCGGAACTCGAAAGAATAGCTGGAGACTAAACCCCGGTCATCCTAAAGCTCCGATATGTATGGGGCTTCAGGTCCCCCCTTTAGAATCGTTACCCTGTTTCAAACAGCCTCCCGTATCTGCATAAGACAATCCGATTGTTTAAACAGGTAAAACCCGGGTACATCTAACATCCGGTTAACCTGTAATAATTTCAGCCCGTGATATAGTTCATCTGCAAAACGGTATTGAATAATTTACTTCAATATGACTTAAATCACATCATATATATCCTGTAAAGTATAATATTGGATAAAAGCCGGAAGATAGTAGTACGAAGGAGGTACGCCGATGTCTATTAAATGTCCGGGACAGGATATGAGGAAACTCCGTGTTTCCTTGCACAAATGTCCAGGATGCGGTGCCGAGGTAGAGATATTTTCGGATGAGATGCGAGTGAAGTGCCGTAAGTGCGGGGAAACTGTCTATAAAGAAAAAGTGCCTTCCTGCGTGGACTGGTGCTCGGCGGCGCGCGAGTGCCTCGGTGAAGAAAGATGGAAAGCCCTCCAGAGCGTAAGGGAACAATAAAGTTAGACTGGCAGGAGGTGAGAAATGCCGGAAGTAAAATTAAGAAAAATAGTAAAAATCGATGAAGAAAAATGCAACGGCTGCGGCATCTGTATACCTGCCTGCGCCGAAGGCGCCCTGAAAATAATAGACGGCAAGGCGAGACTGGTCAGTGAAATTTACTGTGACGGGCTCGGGGCCTGCCTCGGAGAATGCCCGCAGGGTGCCATTTCGATAGAGGAAAGAGAAGCTCCCGAGTTCGACGAAGAAGCAACCAAACAATACCTTGAAAAGAAAACCGAAGAAGAACTCACCTGCGGCTGTTCATCGGCAACTATTGTCCAATTCGAGAAAGGGACACCGGCAGCTCCCGGAGAAACGGTCGAACAGCGTTCATTATTGCGGCACTGGCCGGTTCAGTTAACCCTCGTCCCTCCGGCGGCACCGTTCCTGCAGGAAGCCGATGTAGTACTGGCAGCACACTGCGCTCCTTTCGCCTATGCCGGATTCCATAACGCTTTTCTCGGAGACCATAGTCTTTTAATCGCCTGTCCGAAGCTGGACGATTTCCAGGCACACCTGAATAAACTTACCGAAGTCCTGAAGCAGTCGAGCATTAAAAGCCTGAAGGTAGTGCATATGGAAGTCCCCTGCTGCTCCGGACTGCTGCATCTGGTTAAACAAGCGCTGCATCAGAGCGGTAAGGATATACCTGTGAGTGAAGTCACTATCAGTACCGAGGGAAAGATACTGACAGCCGCAACATAGCGGCGACCTGCTATTGACAACACACAACTATAACGCTATTATTCGATACGGTGTAAAATCCAGCATAATAGCAGTCTCTCTCAGTGATAATAACCCGAATATATACGGAGTTAAATGAGTATGGCTGAAGAACAGAGTAAAGCACTAGAAGCATTAAAGACTGCCATCCAGATGGAGACAGATGGTAAGGAACACTACCTGAGAGCCAGCCGGGCAACCACCGACGAACTGGGTAAAAAATTACTCCAGACGCTGGCCGAAGAAGAAGACAGCCACAAACGGAAGTTCGAACAGATTTATGATGCCATGCGAAAAAAGAAGTCATGGCCGGCAGTCGATTTCCAGCCTGACGCAGGTCAGAAACTCAGAACGATATTTGCCCGGGCGATAGAGAAAATGGAAACAGGGGTAAAACCTCCAGAAACAGAACTGGATGCCATACAGCTGGCAATGGATATGGAGAATAAAAGCCTGGATTTTTATAAAAGTCAGAGTGAGAACGCGACCGATTACGACGAAAAAGAATTTTATGAGATGCTCGTTATAGAAGAAAGAGAACATCACCTGGTTCTGCTCGACTACTATGATTACCTGAAAGACCCCGCCGGATGGTTCGCCAGGAAAGAACGCTCATCTCTAAACGGCGGGTAACCACATAGCAACACGAATATTGAGAATAATCAGCGGAGGTGAATAGTGGACCTTCACGCATTACACAAACTGAGTTACGGACTGTATGTTGTGTGCTCGATAAAAGATGATAAAATGAACGGGCAGATTGCAAATACTGCCTTCCAGGTAACATCGGAACCACCGACGGTTGGTGTCAGTATAAACAGGAATAATCTCACTCACGAATATATAGAAGAAAGCGGAGTCTTTACGGTTTCGGTCCTGAGGCAGGATACCCCCTTAAACTTCATCGGTAATTTCGGATTTAAATCGGGACGTGATGCAGACAAGCTGGCAGAAGTAAATTATAAGGCCGGGAAAACGAAAGCCCCCGTAATTCTGGATAACACCATTGCCTGTATTGAAGCAAAAGTAATAAACAAGCTGGATATCGGCACCCATACCCTGTTCATCGGTGAAATTGCTGATGCCGAAGTATTAAGTGAAGATGAACCTATGACCTACGCCTATTATCACGAAGTTAAGAGAGGCACGACGCCAAAAACAGCACCAAGTTATATAGAGGAAAAGAAGGAGGTTGTATCAGGGATGGATAAATACGAATGCACGGTCTGCGGCTACATCTATGACCCGGAGGAGGGAGACCCGGAAAACAATATACCGGCGGGGACAGCCTTTGCCGATTTACCTGACGACTGGGTATGCCCCGTATGCGGAGCCAGTAAAGACGACTTCACGAAAGTTGAATAATAAATAGCAAACATAATTATAAGGAGGATATATGGAGCTAAAAGGCAGCAAGACAGAGCAAAGCCTGCTTACGGCATTCGCCGGTGAATCACAGGCACGTAATAAGTATACCTATTTCGCGGAAGTCGCCAGCGCCGAAGGTTACGAGCAGATAGCGGCAATATTTATGGAGACAGCCGAAAATGAAAGAGAGCACGCCAGAAGAGAATTTGAATTCCTTGAAGGTATCGGAGAGACCGCCGATAATTTAAAAGCAGCCGCGGAAGGTGAAAATTACGAATGGACCGACATGTACCCCTCCATGGAGAAGATAGCCCGGGAGGAGGGATTCACCGAGATTGCCGATTTCTTTAAAGAAGTAGCTGAAGTTGAGGAAGAGCATGAAAAGCGGTACCTCGCTCTTCTGAAGAACGTTAAGGAAGACAGGGTCTTCAAGAGGGATAAAGAGGTCAGGTGGAAATGCCGGAACTGTGGTTACATCCACGAAGGTACGGAAGCCCCGGAGGAATGTCCCGCCTGCGCTTTCCCCCAGAGTTACTACGAGCTTATGGTAGAAAATTATTAACAGGCAATTTGTAATCGGTAGTTTTAAGGCTCAGCTTAATAGCTGAGCCTTATTTTTGGCACATTCAACCGAGCCCTCTTCAAATAGCAGCCCGTCAACTGCTATAATGTAGCTGCGATACTATGAATTACAGAGCGGTTATTTTCGACCTCTTCGGAACGCTGGTTAATAAATTCCCGGTTGACGAAAGTATCGATATACTTGTGCAAATGGCCGGGGTGATGAATGTATCTCCGGACGACCTGGTGAAAATCTGGTTCAAGACCTTCGATGAAAGACACGGAGGAGACTTTAATAACCTAAAAGAAGATACCAGGTACGCAGTCGAAAAGCTGGGGGCCAAACCTACCGATGCCCAGGTAAAAAAAGCCGTACAGATTAACCTCGATTACGTAGAGAAATCAATAAAACCGCGTCCAGATACAATTGAAACACTTAAATGGCTGAGAGAGCACGACTATAAGGTAGGATTGCTTAGTAATTGGTCGCACGAGGTACCGACTGTCTGGAACTCTGTCCCTCTCTCCCGTCTTTTCGATGCCGCCGTATTCTCCAGCAAGGTGGGTATGCAGAAACCGAATCCCCGTATTTACCTGCTGGCGGCTAAAAAACTGGGAGTGAAACCCGGGGAATGCCTTTACGTGGGCGACGGCGCCAGCTGGGAACTTGCCGGCGCTAAAGAAGCCGGGATGCACCCCGTACTTCTGGACAATAAAGATGAAGACGGAGAACACCCGCTGAACGTCGAGGCTCAGAAGTGGAAAGGCGATAGAATTTCATCTATCGTTGAGATAAAATACCTGCTGGAATAGTATACAGAATCACACCAGCACGCACTCCAGCGTGCCCGGTTTCCTGCGGGGACCGGAACACCCGTTGCAGGATGTGCAATCCGAACCGTCTACCTTACCCTCACGCATATGCTTCACAAGATGCGGGTCCATAATATAGGGACGGCACATGGAGATTGCGTCCGCTGCTCCACTGTCAATCGCCGCCTGCATATCGCTCAAGTTTCTCATTCCGCCGACAAGCATCACCGGAGTTGAAAGTGCCTGCTTGGCCAGTTTACCTTCCTCCAGATAGTAAGGACTCATTGCGTCCTGCCTGATGTGATGGAAAAAGTCTTCCTCCAGCCCCTCGCTTACCTCTATGGAATCGCATCCCGCCTCTTCAATGAGTTTAGCCTGCTCGATCCCGTCCTGCATTGATTTGCCCTCAGGATGGTAGTCCTTGATACCCAGCTTTACCATTATCGGGAAGTCGAGTCCAGCCATCTTCCTTATTCCCCGGCAGATGTGGCGTACAAGGTTGGTACGCTTTTCATTGGAACCGCCCCATTCGTCGTCTCGTTTGTTGGTAACCGGTGATAAAAAAGCGCTCAGAATCCAGCTGTGCGCCCCGTGAAGCTGGACACCGTCGAATCCCGCCTCTATCAGTCTCCTGGTCGCCTTGATGTAGTCCTCTACTAGCTGGTAGACCTCATCGCCGGACAGTCCCCTGATTTGTTTCCCGGAGCGCGGATGCACTACATCCGATGGTCCCACAGGCTGCAATCCCGTTACTTCTTCCCGGCACATCCAGCCGCCGTGGAGAAACTGGGCGGCAATCCTGCCTCCGCCTTTGTGCACGGCATCCGTCATTCTTTTGAGGGAAGGTATGTCCTCATCCTTCTGGGCGCTTACCTGCCCCGGTCCGACCTGTCCTTCCCTCGTGGGTGAAATTCCGTGCGACATTATGAGACCGATTTCTCCGCTGCCGAGAGCGGTGTACAATTTGACCTCGGCATCGGACACTTTCCCGTTATCAGCCATACCGTCCATCGTCGCCGAGCGGACGAAACGGTTCGGCATTTCCAGCCCGTTCACTTTTAGCGGGTCGAATACGTTTGTCATATGCTGCTCCCTGTTTAGAATTTACCTGCCGTAGAAGAACCTGGGCGGTCTTATTTTCTGCCAAACCTCGTCGCAGGCTTTTGCATCTTCCTCGGTCAGCTCCACTTCAGTTGCTCCCAGGTTTTCTTCGAGCTGCTTGACAGAGGTAGCGCTGCATATAGGCGCCGTCAAGGTCTTGTTATTCATTATCCAGGCAAGAGCGAACTGTGCCATACTGACACCTTTCTTCTTGGCAAGCTCGCCGATTGCGGTTACCGCCTCGAAGTTGATATCAGACCAGTATCTCATATAATAACCCTTTGCCAGAGCGAACCTGGTACCCTCGGCAGGTCCCTTCTCGGGGTCGTGCTTTCCGGTAAGAAGTCCCGCCGCCAGAGGGTTATAGGCGGTTATTCCTACTCCCTCGCTGGCACAGAGAGGTACAAGCTCGTACTCGATATCCCGGGTAAGCAAGTTGTAGGGCGACTGTATACAGTTGAACCTGTCAAGGTTGCGGACATCGCTTATCCACAACGCCTTGCAGAGTCGCCAGGCATGGAAATTGGAGCAGCCAATGTAGCGCACCTTCCCCTGCCGGACGAGGTCATCCATAGTCCGGAGCGTTTCCTCCATAGCCGTCTCATGGTCGGGCATATGGGCATAGTAAAGGTCTATATAGTCCGTACCCAGCCTCTTCAGACTATTCTCCACTTCTCTCATAATATGGTAACGTGAAAGCCCCCGGTCATTGACACCCTGTCCTATCGGAAGGGATACCTTGGTGGCTATTATTACCTGGTCGCGTTTCTTTTCCAGGGCTTTACCCACCACTTCCTCGGAGCGTCCCTGCACGTAGGCGTTGGAGGTATCGAAGAAGTTTATTCCGCCATCCATTGCCCTTTCTATGAGTTTAATAGATTCCGCTTCTTCCACCTGGTCTCCGTAGGTCATCGTGCCCAGACAAATCGCGGACACCTTCAGTCCCGTCCTCCCCAGGTTCCTGTACTGCATAATTACACCCTTTCCAGCATTTAAGCCTTGATGAATAAATAATGAATGCGTGATTCGTTATTTTAACAAAACAGGGACATGGTAGCAACGAGAAATACAGGTATATCTTTACCAGGTATTGACTCTCGG
>CAZIYN010000099.1:0-8261 GCA_964543495.1 uncultured Dehalococcoidales bacterium
ATGAATGAAATGTGAACAGGGACTACTCTGGCAGTGTAGCAAACGGGTGAAGTAACGTCAAACAGCTACGATTTGCTACGTTTCTGTTGACAATGACTTATTCGCATTGATACTATAATGGCAGTTTAACCCTGACTGGTAAGCGTATTGATGGTGCTGAAATTACTCGATAAGATTAACAGCCCCGGAGATTTAAAGACACTCGAACCTGCTGAATTAGAGCGGTTAGCTGCTGAGATAAGAGAAGAATTAGTAGCTATTGTCTCTAAAAACGGAGGGCACCTTGCCTCCAATCTCGGTGCCGTGGAGCTTACTGTAGCTCTGCATCGTGTCTTCGATAGCCCGAAGGATAAAATCATCTGGGATGTTGGGCATCAGGCTTATACACATAAACTGCTGACAGGCAGGAAAGAACTCTTCACCTCTTTGCGTCAGTACGGCGGACTCTCCGGTTTTACTTCACGCGCCGAGAGCGAACACGACCCGTTTGGTGCCGGTCATGCCAGCACTTCCATTTCAGCCGCGCTGGGAATGGCAATAGCACGCGACCTTTCGGGTGATGATTATAACGTAATTGCCGTAATCGGGGACGGCGCTATTACCGGCGGGATGGCACTGGAAGCGTTGAACCAGGCAGGTCATCTGGGCTCGAAACTCATAGTGGTCCTGAACGACAATGGAATGTCGATTTCGCCCACCGTTGGCGCACTTGCCAAGATTATGGCGAAAGTACGTTTTCACCGTCGCTACAGACAGGCGAAAGAGGGAAGCTGGCGAATCCTGAGGCGTTTTCCTTTTAGTAATCTTCTCAGGGTTGCAAGCCGTCAATTCGAAAGCGGCGTCAAGGGACTTGTTATGCCGACCACGCTATGGGAGGAACTTGGATTTGCCTATATGGGCCCGATTGACGGGCACAATATCCGCGAACTCGAAATGGCTTTCTCCCAGGCACGCGATTCGCGTATGAAACCTACCCTGGTACACGTCGCTACGATTAAAGGGAAAGGATACAAACCGGCAGAGGGTGATGCCGTATATTTCCACGGAGTACCTGCAAAAAGTGCGAACAATGGTGAAATACCTACCTATAGCGAAGTATTCGCCCGGACCATTCAAAACCTTGCCCGTGAAAATCCCAGAATTGTTGTAATTACACCGGCTATGCCGGAAGGAAATAATCTCCACGATGTCCAGATAGAATTTCCGGAGCGTGTTTTCGATGTCGGTATCTGCGAGCAGCATGCCGTTACATTTGCCGCGGGGCTGGCTGCTCAGGGATATATCCCGGTCGTTGCCATATATTCTACTTTTCTCCAGAGGGCTTTTGACCAGATTATCCATGATGTCTGCCTGCAGGACCTGCCGATGGTATTTGCTATCGACCGCAGTGGAATCGTGGGTGATGACGGGAAAACTCACCAGGGGGCTTTCGACCTTTCTTACCTGACTCTTATTCCGGACCTCGTGGTCTCGGCACCTAAAGATGAAAATGAACTCCAGCACCTTATTTATACGGCGGTCGAGTCCGGTAGGCCTATGGCGGTGAGGTATCCGCGGGGGAGCGGTACCGGGGTGAAACTGGAGAAAAAACTAAAGTTGATTCCGGTGGGTAAAAGCGAGGTTATCAGGAATGGCGATGATATTGCGATTCTGGCGATAGGTGTTGCCGTTTCCGCAGCTTTCGAAGCTGCAGAGAAGCTATCTTTTAAAGGTATTGAATCTACGGTTGTAAATGCCCGTTTTGCCAAACCGCTCGATGCCGAACTGATACTGGATATCGCCCGCCGTGTGAGACGGATTGTTACGGTTGAAGAAAATGCTTTAAACGGAGGATTCGGCAGTGATGTCGCGGCGCTTTTACAGGAGTCCGGCATCACCGATGTTCAGTTAAAAAGCCTGGGTCTCCCTGACGAATTCGTGGAACAGGGGACTCAGGAAATACTGCGGGCTAATTACGGAATCGATGCAAAAGGGATTGTCGAACAGGTTTTGTCTATAGTTCCTGCTCCTGGCAGTAAAAATATATTAAAAATAAAGGATAAGGCAAAAACAACCTCGTTCTAAATGGCACCATTCCGTTTGACGAAATATAAGCTAAGTATAGTCCGGTCCAGCCGGACTTCTGAATGAATGGCAGCCATGAAATAACAAACTGGGGGAGCAATGAATAAACTGACAGTAAGGGATATCGATGTAACCGGGAAAAAGGTGCTTGTTAGAGTAGACTTCAATGTTCCTCTGGATATCAAAACCGGAAAGATAAATGATGACAGCCGTATCCGGGCTGTCCTGCCGACTATATATTATCTTCTTGATAATAATGCGAAAATCATTCTCTGCTCTCATCTGGGAAGGCCCAAGGGGAAGGTCGACGAGAATATGAGGTTGGGTGTAGTTGCCGAACGATTATCGGAACTGCTGAAAAAGCCGGTACAGGCTGTCAGGGACTGTATCGGTTCCCAGGCAAAGAGTGCTACTGAAAATATGGATAACGGCGAGGTTCTCCTTCTGGAGAACCTAAGATTTTATCCTGAGGAAGAGGCTAACGACGCCGGATTTGCTAAAGCTCTTGCCAGCCTGGCAGATATTTACGTAGATGATGCCTTCGGGACTGCTCACAGGGAGCATGCCTCGGTAGTCGGAGTTACGAAATATCTCCCGGCAGTCGCCGGGCTGCTAATCGAGAAAGAGATTCAGCACCTCAGCGGTCTTATAGAATCTCCGGGACGCCCCTTTGGCGGACTTTTCGGTGGTTCAAAGGTAAGCGATAAGGTCGAAATGCTGGAAAATATTATGGGCAATATGGATTACCTGATGATTGGGGGCAGCATGGCAGCAACTTTCCTCAGGGCAAAAGGTTATGAAACGGGCAGGTCATACATTGAGGAAGACAGCCTGGACACTGCCAGTCATTTGATGGAGATTGCGGAAAAGAACGAGGCAAAACTGTATTTACCTCTGGACGTCGTGGTTGTCTCGGAAATAAATGAGAAAGCCGAAGGCGAAACCGTAGACGTCGAACATATTACTCCCGATAAGATAATCGTTGATATGGGGCTCCGGACAATCGAGTTTTTCTCAAAGAAACTGCGCGGCTGCAAGACGATTTTCTGGAACGGACCGATGGGAATCAGCGAGATACCCCAGTTCGCTATAGCGACAAGGGCAATGGCGGAACTGCTGGCGGAGACAAATGCCGTAACCATCGTCGGCGGAGGCTCTTCCGCCGAGGTAATGACCAGCATGGGACTGGCAAATAAAATGACGTTTATATCTACCGGCGGGGGCGCCTCGCTCAGCTTTCTGGGCGGACAGAAGCTGCCCGGTGTCGAGGCTCTTCTGGACAGTGGAGACTGATATGCGTACTCCGATGATTGCCGGCAACTGGAAGATGAACGCGACCGTATCCGAGGCGAAAACTCTGGTTACCGGAGTGCTCAACGGGCTCGATTCCATAACCGGAGTCGAAAAAGTCCTCTGTCCTCCGTTTACCGCGCTGGCAGCAATTAAAGAAATGCTGGCGGATACCTCGGTCAGACTCGGCGCTCAGAACCTGTATTTCGAAGAAAAAGGCGCCTATACGGGCGAAATTTCTCCTCTTATGCTGGCTGAGTTGTGCGAGTTCGTAATTATCGGACACTCGGAGAGACGGCAATACTTCGGAGAGACCGATGAGACCGTGAACAGGAAAATCACTGCAGCCCTGGAAGCAGGTCTGAAACCGATTGTCTGCATCGGTGAAAGACTCGAAGAGAATGAAGCGGGGAGAACAACAGCGGTGGTAACCGGGCAGTTAAAAGGGGCAATGACAGGAATAGACTATCCTGCCGGTTTTATTATTGCCTATGAGCCTGTCTGGGCGATAGGCACCGGCAGGGCGGCTACCGGTAGGCAGGCGGATGAAACGATAGGGCTGATACGCGGTAATATGGGAGAAATGTACGGAGAAGAAGCCGCCCGGGATGTCCGCATCCTTTACGGAGGCAGTGTAACCGCTGCCAATGCGTCTGAGTTTATGGAACAACCTGAAATTGACGGAGCTCTCGTCGGTGGAGCCAGCCTTAAGGCCGACGAGTTTGCAAGTATAGTCAAACAGACTGCTGAACTCAGAGCTAATTAAATACTTACAATATAAAAAGTCAATAGGAAGACTAAAAAGTCCAGGTAAGACCAACCGCATCGGTATCATCTGACAGAACGGCTCCGGTTTTTTGATAAAGTCCAACCGCAGCTTCATTCGAACGATTCGTGCCAACAAACATTTTCATCATCGGTTTGGTTGAGCAAATAGATTTCAACTGCTCGACAAGAGCTGCCCCAATACCTTTTTGCCGATGTTTCTTCACTACTGTAATATCGTACAAGTGCATCATGGACTGCTCTCTATCCGGCCTTTGAAGCTCATATGCAATTAAGTAGCCAACCGTTTCCGGACCGTCGACAGCGACTAACAGATGATTAAATGGATTTTCGAGAAATGTTGTCATTGCAGTGACAGTAACTAATTCAATCGGTTTTCCGTCTTCTACGCACTTTATAGTTACCATTGCGTTTACGGCTAAATCTATATTGCTTTTATCGCAGTGGATAATGTTCATATGTCATAGTCCTTTCTTCTGCAAGAATGCTTTTGTATATTATCTTCTCCCGAATAGCATCTTATATCTTAACATAATTTCTGCACTTCCCTCTTATCAAGGAGCGAGGGCAAGTCGTAACGGGGGAGAGGATGAAATTGTTGAAACAGGTAATACTATACTAAAAACAGTAGAGACTACGGTATAATATGAACGAAAGATGAAACCTCTTATTGCGATAGTAGGTCCTACGGCAACAGGTAAAAGCAGCCTGGCTGTTAAACTTGCCGAAGAATTCAACGGAGAAGTCGTCAGCGCTGATAGCAGGCAGATATACCGGTATATGGATATAGGTACTGCCAAGCTCAGTCTAGTGGAGCTCTCTGCTGTACCCCACCACCTGATAGACATTGTAAATCCCGACGAAGATTTCAGCCTTGCCGACTATAAAAAGCTGGCAGAAAGAGCTATCGACGATATACATAGTCGTGGTAAGCTGCCCATACTAGCAGGAGGAAGCGGACTCTATATCCGGGCTGTGCTGGAAGGCTGGAATATACCGGAAGTGCCTCCCGATACCGGACTGCGGCGTGAACTTGAAGAAAGGGCTGCTGGTGGCGAAGCGGATGAGCTTTACCGTGAACTGATGGAGACCGACCCCGTGGCGGCGCAGAGAATCGACAAACGTAACGTGCGGCGGGTGATACGGGCGCTGGAGGTGTCCAGGAAGGCAGAGGGTAAAATTTCCGAGCTTCAGGATAAAAATCCTCCGTCTTATAATACCCTGATAATAGGGCTTACTGCTGATAGGGAAGAACTATACCGCCGGACCGATTCAAGAGTTGACATAATGATAGATTCCGGGTTTGTGGAGGAGGTCAGAAAGCTCGTGGACATGGGGTATGGACCCGAACTACCGGCGATGAGCGGAATCGGCTACAGGCAGATACTGATGTTCCTGGACGGCGAAGTTACCCTTGAAGAAGCCGTAAAGAAGATAAAGACCGAGACTCACCGACTTGTCCGCCGCCAGTATAACTGGTTCAGCCTCAAAGATAAGCGGATTCACTGGTTCGATATAGATAAAGAGCCGGAACAGGAAATAAAGGAGCTGGTAAAAGGTTTTATAGATAGGTAATTACCGGCTCGTTTCAACTGTCATTGCGAGTCCACCTCTTGTGGACGAAGCAATCTCTAGCTCGGAGTATGACGTTTCTCTTTCGAAACCAGAGATTGCCACGTCGCTTCGCTCCTCGCAATGACAAATATGGCTATTTCTTGACATCCCACTTGGCCAGGTACTGGGTCTGTCCAAGGGTTGAGCCGCGCTGGATTTCCTCTCTAATCCGGTTTTCCTTCTCAAGGACGTCTATAGCGCGGTTTGCCATTTCCATAGCCATGTCCCGCGGCACGACCACCACTCCGCTTTCATCGCCTATAATCCAGTCGCCGGACTCGACTTTCCTGCCGCAGACTTCAATCGGTGCGTTTATCTCGCCGAAGCCTTTCGGCTCTCCGGCGGTAGGAGTGAAATTACGGGCGAACAGGGGAAATTTTATCTTGCGGATATCGTCGATATCGCGGACGGCTCCGTCGATAATAACTCCGACGATGCCTTTGGAAATACAGCTGTTGGTCGCCAGTTCACCCCACACGGCGGTTTCACCCTGACAGGCATCAATAACCAGGACGTCTCCTTCTTTAGCGTGGTCGATTGCCTGCACGGGGGCGCTCCAGTCGCCGTCATAAGTCCTTACCGTGACTGCCGGGCCGGCAAACTTCAGCTCGCCGGGTCCGCCTGTCCACACCGGTTTGAGTCCTCTGAGTTCTCCCGTCCGGTGCATGGCGTCGCTGATGTTTGCTGTACTTACTTTCATAAATGCTTCTGCTATATGTTCCGCGTCGTATTTTAAGAACTCTTTCGTCTCGACAGGTTTACCGGTTTTCAACGACTGGACGATTTTTCTCGCTGATTCTTCCGGGCTTCGCGCTTTGTATAGTGAACCTCCGGCGATAATAATATCGGCGCCGGCTTCATATGCCTGAATTGCGGTCTCGCTGTTGATACCGCCGGCAGCCGAAATCATTGCCTTATGGGAGATTGCACCGGATATTTGCTTTACCAAGTCGATAGGTTTTACTCCGAGTACCTGCTGGTCCAGTCCGACATGGATGTTGATAATATCGACATCCATATTTTCAAGCTCAACAGCACGTTTTATCGGGTCCGTTACTGAGAGTAAGTCGGCGGCTATTTTCACTCCGTATTTTTTACCTGCCAGTACCGCCTCGCTGATACAGGAGTCCGGTGCGCAGCCGAGAATAAAGACGATGTTTGCCCCGGCCTTGGCGGCAATCTCCACCTCGGTAGCGCCCGCGTCCATAACTTTCATATCCGCACAGATGGTGTGGCCGGGGAATTTATCCCTGAGCTGGCGTATAGCGTTCATGCCCTCGGACTTAATCAGGGGGGTTCCCGCTTCCACCCAGGCTTTGGATATATCGTTTGTTTCCGCCAGTATTCCTTTTACCGCTTCCTCGGCTATCTGTATCGCCCTGGGCAGGTCGATGAGGTCGAGAGCTACCTGTACCGGAGGAATACTTACAGGATTATCTACATTTTTCTTATTTGATTTTGCCATTTTAATGCTCCTGTGCCTTTATTTCCCGTTTGATTATTCCAGTACGATATTATCGATAAGCCTGGGCTTGCCTATCTTTACCGCCAGAGATACCAGTGCCGGAGCTTTAACTATATCGAGTTCTTTAAGTGTTTCATTATCGGCAATACTGATGTAATCGATGTCAGCCTGAGGTTGTTTGCTGATGAGTTCTTTCATTTCCCGGCGGATTTTTTCGGCATCTTTTACACCCTGCTTGTATAATTGCTCGGCGAGTTTCAACGATTGATAGAGGACTGCTGCCGCCCGGCGCTCATCCGGTTTAAGATAGCTGTTCCGGCTGCTCATTGCCAGCCCGTCTGGTTCGCGGACTGTCGGATAGACGACGATTTCCAGGTTCATATTCAGGTCTTTGACCATTTTCTTGAGGACAATTACCTGCTGGGCGTCTTTCTGTCCGAAATAAGCTTTTGTGGGCTGGACGATATTAAATAGTTTGTTGACGATAGTCGTTACGCCCCTGAAGTGCGTAGGGCGCGAGGCGCCTTCGAGGCGGTGAGATATTTCGCCTACCTCGACCCAGCTATCGTAATTCGGGGGATACATATCGTCACCGGAAGGCATGAAAACGATATCCGTTTTTTCTTTCTCCAGCATCGAAAGGTCGCCCTCCGTGTCCCGCGGATAGCTCTCGAAATCTTCGGAAGGACCGAATTGGGTAGGGTTCACGAAAATACTCGCGGCCACGGTGGAATTTTCTTCTCTCGCCCGTTTGACACCGGTAATATGACCTTCGTGGAGATAACCCATGGTGGGGACGAAGCCGAGAGGTTCGGTAATCTGTTGCCTGAGCTTTTTCATTTCAGCGATTGTTTCAATGACTTTCATGTAATCCTGTCCGCAATTATCGTTCCGTTAGCCTTTGAGAAATTGAAGAGGGGCAACGCCCCTCTCTGAAACTCTGTAAAAATCGGAGGCCGCTATTTCTTTTTTAGTTCTTCGAGGAGGCTTTCATCCATTGTAAAACTCTGTTTCTCAGTCGGGAAGGTGCCTTCTCTCACCT
>CAZIYN010000100.1:0-8198 GCA_964543495.1 uncultured Dehalococcoidales bacterium
GTGGTAATGGTGCTCATCCGGTTGGCGGGTTAATCCACGCCTCCTGGTCAATAGTGCCAGACTTTGATTACTGCAATTATGCTATTTTCTTCGGCTCGAGTAAGGGGCATGGCTCGGGACATTCGGCTATGACTTGCGCCGAACTTGCAGCCGAAGCCAAGGCGCGTGGTATGAAGATGGTTGTCTTCGACCCCCGGTGCAGTACCTCTGCAGCTTCCGGAGAATGGGTACCGATAATACCAGGGACAGACGCAGCAGTTGTCCTGGCGATGTGCAATGTTTTCGTTAATGAACTGGGTATAATTGATGCCGAATTCCTTAAACTGAAGACCAACGCTCCATATCTCGTTGGTCCCGATATGAAGTATGTCAGAGAGAAAGGACCAGCCCGTGGTATTAAAAGGCATGACCGCATGACAGGAGAGGATGTAACATATATCGGTGATGATGAGACCAACAAACCTATGGTCTGGGACGCCGGCGAAGGCAAAGCCAAGGTCTATGATGACCCGACTATAAAGGATTATGCTATAGAAGGCGAGTATGAATATAATGGAATCAAGTGCCAGCCTTCATTCGCGCTACTTAAGGAGCATCTTAAACAGTACACGCCTGAAATGGCTTCAGAGGTGAGTACGGTACCGGTGGAGACTATCCGACGGATTGCCACTGAGTTTGCAACTGAAGCACGGGTAGGCAGTACCATCACTATAGACGGTCATACTCTGCCCTTCCGCCCGGTCGCGGCGGTTATTTTCCGCGGAGGACAAGGGCATGAGAACTCTTACCACTCCTGTTTTGCCATAAATTTGCTCAGTATGCTTGTTGGAGCGGTTGAGGTTCCCGGTGGTACTACCGGATGGCCGGCAAGAACTCTTGGTTATCCGGAAACCAATGGACTCAATTGGTCTCCATACAAAGGTATTGATGGATTTCTGGAAAGTTATCGTTTTGGCCCTAATAGTGGTACGAGTAACCCGAATGTTCCCCCCCACGGCGAGTGGCCTATAAAGTTGCCCGATATGCACAGTGACCCGCGACTTCAGGATGCACAACCAATCGGTCTGTTTAAACATGTCGTGGGTGGAACCGATAGCGAAGAAATCTGGGAAAAAACAGGAGCCACTTACGAGCCGGAGATATTGATAACTACTAATACTAACATGGCAATGAGTACAGCAAATTGGGACTCGGTAGCAAATGCTCTTAAAAGGGTCCCCTTTATTATTAGCTTTGAAATTATTAATAGCGAACTGACGGAAGGTTTTGCTGATATTGTGCTGCCCGATGTCTGTTATCTGGAAGATTCACAGTGGAATGTAGGATTATTCCAGAATTTTAACCATGCTTTCGGTATGGATGACTGGTGCGTGCACATAGTGCAGCCTGTAGTCGAACCCGGTGGCCAGCGGAAGTCGTCCTACAATGTCGCGCTGGAAGTAATGGAGAGGTTGGGTAAGGAGTGGGATCGGGATTTAATATCGGAGCATAGAGAAAGATGCAACAGGTCGTTTGCAATAAATCCGGAGAACAAACTGGAGCCGGGAGACAGACCGACAACGGCAGAAGTAGGCAACCGGGTGGTGAAGAGCCTGTTCGGTCCTGAGCATGACTGGGAGTGGTTTAAGAAGAACGGCTTTGTTCGCTGGCCAAAGAAGATAGAAGAAGCTTATTGGATATGGTTTATTGATGCCCGGATTCCTATTTACATGGAGTATCTGGTACATATGAAGGAGGAAATCGAGAAAATTAATCGTAAGACAGGTCTTAACATAGATGCTGAACAGTATACCCCGTTGATTTCATGGTTCCCCTGTACTATTCATAAGACCGATAATTCTGAATATAACCTTTACTGCTATTCATACCGTGATGTCTTGCACAGCGGCTCAGGTACTATGGAACAGCCCTGGCTGGATGAAGCCAGCCTTATGAATCCATATACATATAACATCACTATAAATACTGATACAGCCAGGCAGAAGGGGATTAGCGATGGTGATGTCATTGAAGTAGAGACGTACCAGGGACGAAAAGTGACCGGTATAGCCAAAACACTGGAGGGACAGCACCCGCAGACTATAGGCATCGCTGCAACCGCCGGTCACTGGGCGAAGGGACAGCCGGTAGCCAGAGGTAAGGGGAGTAGTTTTGACTATCTGTTACCAATTGACCTTCAACACACGGACCCAATTTGTTCTAATATTGAGACGGCGGTGCGTGTCAAGGTAAGGAAATATTCTCCTTAACTATCTTATCGGATAAGCATTAAAGAACCCGGTTAAAATGATTATTGAAGATTGTATTCCGGTATTTATACCGATTCCTTCCTGCTAACAATCTTCTTTACACTCACTCTTACGGCAGTTTCTATGTTTCCGCAAATAGGGTCCACGTGTTCCCAGTCCATCGGGAGCAGGTTATCAAAATTTGTTCCCTTGTTTCTGGCAATGGGTTGACCTTTTGCCCAATGACCTGCAGTTGCGGCAATGCCCACGGTTTGTGGATGCTGTCCCTCTAGAGTTTTAACTGTACCGGTTACTTTCCTTCCCTGATAACTTTCCACCTCTATAGTATCACCGTCTTCAATACCTCTCTGCCTGGCGGCTTCAGTATTCATGGTGATGTTATAAGTCCATGGATTAATCCGGCTGGCTTCATCCAGCCAGGGCTGCTCCATGGTTGAAGAAGCGCTGTGCAAGGCATCACGGTATGAATAGCAGTAAAGGTTATATTCAGGGTCATTTAGTTTATGATTTGTGCAGGGAAACCACGAAATCAACGGGGTATACTGTTCTACATCCATGTTTATCCCTGTTTTTTTGTTTATTTTCTCTACTTCTTCTCTCATATGGACCAGATATTCCATATAAATCGGTACCCTGAGTGGAATGTACCACATCCAGTAGGCCTCTTCTACCCTCTTTGGCCATCGGATAAAGCCATTCTCCTTGAACCACTCCCAGTCATGCTCAGGACCGAACAGGCTCTTCACCACGGCATCGCCTATTTCATCCACCGCCAGCCTGCGGTTGATATCTTTTAGCCTGTATTCTTCTTTTATCGGCCAGTTTCTAAGGGATCTTTCATTGGATTCCGCAATCAGGTCTCGTCCCCATTCTTTACCTAACCTCTCTGCAATATCACCTATGATTTCGTGCGAGTGTTTCCTCTGTCCACCAGGTTCGACAACTTTCTGAGCGATATGATAGCACCAGTCTTCAGTGCCCCAGGCATGATTGAAATTCTGAGCAAGACCCATAGCCCAGTTATCCTTCTCCAGAAAACAGGTATCAGGTAAAACGATATCGGCAAATCCTTCGCTTGTTTCCGAATTGAAGAGTTCTATAGAGACGACAAATGGTATCTTTTTTAGAGCATCGGCAATGGCATCCCGGTTACCAACGCTTAATATCGGGTTTTTAATGATGCATAACATCTGGAGGTCATAGATTGCACCGAGTTTCTCCCAGATCTCGTCCCGGTCAGAACCACCCGTTATATACTTAAACATGCCAATAGGCTGAATATCTCTAATATTACTCTGGTGATTTATACTTGGCAGGGCGATAGGCCATTCCCCATGATTGGGCATACGCGTATTGGATGTCCCGCTCGAAGGCCCAAATCGCTGGTTCTGTAAAAATCCATCGATTCCTTTAAAAACGGACCATTTTAAAGCGCCGGGGTCTTCATCCTCACGCCCCGGATAACCCATCGTTACGGACGGCCAGCTTGTAGTACCACCCGGTACTTCGACAGCTCCGACCAGCATACTGATTAAGTTGACCGCATAGCAGGCATGATATGAGTTCTCATGACCCTGTCCACCCCGGAAGATAACGGCCCCTACCGGACGGTACGGCAAGACGTGTCCATCGATTGTAATAGTACTACCCACCCGGGCTTCCGTCGCGAACTCAGTAGCGATTCGTCGAATCGTCTCCACAGGTATAGTACTTATCTCAGAAGCCATTTCAGGCGTATATTGTTTGAGATGCGCCTTAAGCAGCTGGAACGCGGGCTGGCACTTAATACCACGGTATTCGTAGTCGCCCTCTATAGCATAATCCTTGATAGTCGGGTCATCATAGACCTTTGCTTTGCCTTCACCGGCGTCCCAGACCATCGGTTTATTGGTCTCATCATCGCCTATATAAGTGATCTCTCCGAGTACCTCTCCGCTCATACCGTGAGTTACGGCTTTAATGCCGCGTGCCGGTCCGTTCTCACGGACGTATTTCATATCAGGACCGATAAGGTAAGGAGCGTTGGTCTTCAGTTTAAGGAACTCCTCGTCGATAATACCGAGTTCGTTGACAATGATATTACACATAGCCAGAACGACAACCAGGTCAGTACCTGGAATTATCGGTACCCATTCACTTGACGAAGAGCCGGCTGCGGTGCTGCACTTTGGGTCGAAAACGACGATTTTCATACCTCTGATTTTCCCGTCCGCTACCAGCCTTGCTGCCGTCATTGCTGAATGACCTGAGCCGTGGCCTTTGCTGGAGCCGAAATATAGAGCATAATTGCAGTACTTGAAATCCGGTACTATAGACCACGATCCGTGAATCAGTCCGCCAACGGGATGGGCGCCATTACCACAGTGGAGGCCGACACCCCCAACGAAGGATGCCGGGGCTCCCAGACCGGCCAGATAAGCCGGTGCGCCCGTGGGTTGTCCGGGATAACCACCTGCCAGTCCCGGAGGGGGTACGATTTTACCCGGATCCTCCTCATAGATTTTCTTCATCCTGGAAACAATTTCGTCGTAGGCTTCTTCCCAGGTGATTTCCTTCCATTTTGGGTCGACCCCGATGCCCTTTTCAGGATTGGTCCTTCTTAATGGTACGTTTAGACGGTTTGGGTCATAGAGTTGCTGAATTGAAGAAAGGCCTTTGGCACATAATCCGCCGGCAGCGCCCATGGTGCTACCGGGTACTCCTTCAATCTCAATGGCAATACCATTTACTCGATGTACCCTTATAGCACAAGCAGCATAACACCTGGAACACTGAGTTGGAATCCAGACATCTTCCCAAATCTCCGGTTTTTTCTTGGCAGATACCATTAACTCCCTCCTGGTTAGCTCCGCAGATTGATTTACTAGCAGTATATTTCGGTTTTCAGGCTAAATTTAAATTTTTAAAATGGACTTGAAATCTTAATATAAAGTATGTATAATATCGTGTACGAGGTCGTATACGAATAAGTATATTAATAACTTGAGATATTGTCAACGTTATAAACCGATAGATAATAAAAGGATTTTATAATTGTTTGGGACTCAAATTTGTGAGTGTATCTTACTTGACAAGCTGATGAATATATCATATAAACGTGAGAAAGTGAAGGATTTATAGTATATAAAGACGAAGGGCAAGAAAGATATTTGATAATAAATAAAACAAAGTGAAATTATAAGAATGATTTATCATCATCGGGCATCAGCAATAAAGCGAATTAAGCTGGAATGCAATGATGCCTTATTTTTCACGGAAATTAACAAAATCTGCCGATAGAGTCAGCCCTGCTATGAAAATCAGAATGCTACAGGTCTTCTTTCCTGAACAGATGAATATATCTGCATTCACTAACACCCCCCGTGAATGCAGATATATTCAGGGAAAAACAAGCAGAGCTGACTCGTTCAAGAGCACGGGATTCATGAATTTTAGAGTCAAATATTGAAGAAACATCTATTATAAGGAGGTATGATTATAGAAGCGTGATATGAACTGTCCGGGAATAATTCGAACCTGATCTGACATCTTGACCCAGACCTTAAGAATTCTTCACTGTTCGAGGAGGTACAGATGAGAAAAATTTTATGGATACTAGTAAGCAGCTTGATGATACTATCTCTCGTAATGGCATCATGCAGCCCGGCAGAGGAAGAGGAAATAGACTTAACAACAGAAACTAGAATAGAAAAGAAAACAAAGACAGAGGAAGAAGTAAAGGAAGAGGAGAAACAGGTAGAGACGGTTGGACCGGTATATGGTGGATGGATTACAGCCTGCACGCCAAGAGAAATAATGGACTTTGACGAGGTCAAGGGCTGGCAGGCAGCAGCGTATACACGCCAGGTAACCAACCAGGACCTCCTGACAGGAGACTGGTCAAAGGGACCCGCCGGCACCAATGAACTGGACCGATTGGACTACGGTATCTATGCATTACAAACAGGTTGTCTTGCTGAGACCTGGGAAATGCCCGAGGTAGGACACTGGATTATGCATATTCGTAGGGGCGTGCATTACTCTCTTGACTCGAACAACGATGCCAGTGTTCTGGTGGGAGGCAGAGAATTTAATGCCAATGATGCGGCATTTGCTTTGAACTCGTATATCGGTGCTTCCACAGCTTACATTTACAGAGCATTCCCCGGACTGGTACAAACGGCAACCATAACAGCCCCGGATAATTACACGCTCGAAATTGAAGTTCCGGTGGAGTACTCCCTGGATGCTGCCGATATGTTTTTCACCTTTGCCACGGTTGATGTCCCGAAGGAAGTTATAGACAAATACGGTGACCAGAAGGACTGGAAGACTGCAGTCGGTACCGGACCGTTCATATTGACCGGTTTTATCCCCGGTAGTTCGATAACTCTTGAACGGAACCCAGATTACTGGATGACGGATCCGGTCGGTCCCGGAAAAGGTAACCAGCTGCCATACGTAGATGGTATGAAGTGGCTGGTAATACCCGATAACTCTACCAGACTGGCCGCTACGCGTACAGCAAAAGTTGATTTTCGGGGACTTACTTCCTGGGATTTCGTGGGGTTTGAAGATGCCCTACCCCTTTTGGATGCAAATCCGGACCTGAAATACAGGACGGGCCTTCCGGGAGGTACGGCTATAGGTATGAGGACCGATATGGAGCCCTTCACCGATATCAATGTTCGCCGAGCATTGATTATGGCAATCGATTATGAAGAAATAATCGAAGAGCTCTGTAATGGTCAGGGTGAAAAGCTGGGTTATCCACAATCCTATAACTCGGGATACGAGAATTTTGTGATTAATCTTAGTGACTCCGATTGCCCGGAAAGGATTAAAGAAACATACACGTATAATACAGAAAAGGCCAAGGAACTTCTTGCCGAAGCAGGTTATCCCAATGGTTTTACAACTACAGTAACCTGCACGAACAGAGCTACCAGTGTCGACAGGATGTCAGTACTCAAGGATATGTGGGAAAAGGTGGGGGTTACACTGGAACTTAATCCTCTGGAGACAGGTTCTCACAACTCCATAAGCAGGACCCGTAACTACGAGGGACTGATTGCTGATGTCGGTATCGGCGGTGGTAATGTCATGTTACGCGGAAACAGGCTTCAGGGTTCGGCCCAGACCAATATGAGCATGATTGACGATGCCAAAGTAAACGAAGCCTATGTGGAGATAAAGAGTCTGGCATTATCCGACTGGAATGAAGCCGGAAGACTTCACAGAGAACTGATGAAGTATGTCATGGACCAGTACTGGGGAATTAACTTCCCTGCTGCCAGCGCCTATGTTATATGGTGGCCATGGCTAAAGAACTTCTATGGTGATTCATCCGTTGGTTACTTCAACTACGGCACCTTCGGTCAGTATGCCTGGATTGACCAGAATCTCAAGAAGTCCCTGGGATACTAAATAACCTCTATTCTGATAATCAGGCTGGAGTATATATACTCCAGCCTGATTTTTACAACGAAATTTCTCTCTTTAAAGATTCGTTATCCGGTCGGGAAATCCTTTCGGCAGTTATTGTTTAAACCGGTCAAGAGGAGTAAGAGGTCAGGTAAGACAGTTAATCAAATGCAAAAGAGTCAGTGCCTTAGTTACTTGCTAATATTTTACTAACTTTTTAGTAGATAGGATCGTAGAGGGGTACCGTCCGGTACCCCTCTATGCTTATTGGATTATTTACTGTTATAACTATTTATCGGTATGATTAGAAATAAATATCTTTTATCCTTACCCGTCTGGCGGCGGTCTTTTAGAGCAGAGGTTCGTAAATACCACCCTTAAGCAGGCTGTACTTGAGGGCGACAGTCCCCAGCAGGCGGCTGACGATAGCTGTAATAAGTAGTACAGCAGACGACGTTCCGGCGAGGTATAAGTAACCCAGTATTATAAGCGGCACAATCATACCGAGGGCAACTATCCCGACCCAGAATACAGGTGCAACGGGAC
>CAZIYN010000101.1:0-8159 GCA_964543495.1 uncultured Dehalococcoidales bacterium
TTTCTCAGGCGATAAACTGGTCGGCGGACCCCAGGCAGGGATAATAGTCGGTAAAAAAGAGCTGGTGGACAAACTTAAAAAGCACCCGCTGGCGAGAGCGGTAAGAATCGATAAAGTAAGAATCGCCGGGCTCTGGGCGACACTATTACATTACCTCAGGGGAGAAGCCACTGAGAAGATACCGGTCTGGCGGATGATTTCCACACCCGTTGGGGAAATCGAACGACGGGCGAAGATATGGGCGGAAGCGCTGGGAACTCAGGCGCAGGTAATAGACGGCGAGAGTATGACGGGAGGCGGCAGCCTGCCGGGCAGTACTCTACCGACGAAGCTGGTATCCATCAGCGCGGGGAGTAAAGGAAACCGGCGGATTTCACCCCAGAAAATGGCGGAGAAGCTCCGCATGAATGAAAAATATCCCGTAATAAGCCGTATCAGCGACGATGCTTTACTTCTCGACCCGCGTACCGTATTGCCGGAGGAAGATGAAATAATCATCGGCGTACTAAAAAGTATATCTGCCGATATAAAATAAATCTACAGAGTAGAAAAATTCCGGGAGGTATTCAGATGCCGGATAACGAAATGGCTTTAAGGTATGGATTCAATCCTCATCAGGTACCGGCCAAACTTTACAGGGAAAAGGGAGAACTGCCTTTCAGGGTACTGAACGGTTCGCCCGGGTACATAAATATGCTGGATGCCCTGAATTCGTGGCAACTCGTGAAGGAACTGAAAACTGCCCTGAATATGCCTGCGGCGGCATCATTCAAACATGTAAGTCCCGCCGGAGCGGCGGTAGGCATTCCCCTGGATGATGTCCTTAAGAAAGCCTATTTCGTTGACGATATGGAAATGACACCGCTGTCTGCCGCCTATGCCAGGGCGAGAGGTGCCGACCGCGTATCTTCATACGGCGACTGGGTTGCCCTGAGCGATACCATGGACCTGCCAACCGCCAGGATAATAAATCGTGAGGTATCCGATGGGGTTATCGCACCCGGTTTCGAGAAAGAAGCCGTAGAGATTCTCAGCAATAAAAAAGGCGGCAGGTATCCTATAATTCAAATCGATGCCGGTTTTACACCGGAAGACCAGGAAGTACGCGATATCTTCGGGGTGCGACTCGAACAGAAGCGGAACGACCTGCTTATAGATGCCGGTCTGTTTCAGAACGTGGTTACGAAAAAGAAAGAGCTTCCGGGGTCCGCTATCAGAGACCTGATAGTCTGCACCACGGCAGTAAAATACACGCAGTCGAATACAATCGGCTTCGCCGTCGGCGGACAGGCGATAGGTCTCGGCGCCGGACAGCAGTCGAGAATCCACTGCGCCCGTCTGGCAGGGGACAAGGCTGATAAATGGTTCCTGCGCCAGCACCCGACCGTGCTGGAACTGAAGTGGAAAAAGGGAGTCGTCCGTGCCGAGAAGAACAACGCAATCGACCTCTTTCTCCAGGAAAGACTTTCCACAGAAGAGGAAAAAGTCCTAGAGGCGGCCCTGGAAACCGTTCCTCCGCAGCTTACCTACAAGGAGCGGAGAGACTGGCTGGATAAAATGTCCGGAGTCGTCCTCAGCTCGGATGCCTTCATACCTTTCCGTGATACCATAGACCGAGCTTATCAGAGCGGGGTCGGTTACGTGACTCAGCCCGGAGGTTCGGTGAGGGATGAGCCGGTGATAGAAGCATGTAACGGTTACGGAATGGTCATGTCCTTTACAAAGACAAGGCTCTTTCATCATTAATTCCGTGTGAAAGATTAAGAAAAATAACGAAAACAATTACCTTTAACGGCGGGAAGAAGTGTTTGTTCTTGGTACTGCGGGACATATCGACCACGGAAAATCGGTCCTGGTAAAAGCCCTTACCGGGATTGACCCTGACCGGCTGCGCGAAGAAAAAGAACGCGGTATGACAATCGACCTCGGTTTCGCCTGGCTCAAGCTGCCCAGCGGACAGGAGGTCGGAATTGTCGATGTCCCCGGACATGAAAGGTTCATCAAGAATATGCTGGCCGGAGTGGGCGGTATCGACCTGGCGATGCTGATTGTCGCCGCCAACGAAGGCGTTATGCCTCAGACCAGGGAACATCTTGCTATCCTGGACCTACTGGAAGTTAAAAAAGGCGTTGTCGCTATTACCAAGAAAGACCTGGTAGACGACGAATGGCTGGAGCTTATCAGGCTGGACGTAGAGGAGTTACTCAGCGCTACCAGCCTGGCAGGAGCGCCTGTTGTGGCTGTTTCAGCTCTTAACGGCGAGGGACTGGATGAGCTTGTTTCAATTCTGGACGAACTGCTGAGCTCTGCCGAACCGAGGAAAGATATGGGCAGACCAAGGCTGCCCGTGGACAGGATATTCACCATCGCCGGCTCGGGGACGGTAATAACCGGCACGCTTATGGACGGCTCTCTTACCCTGAACCAGGAAGTGGAAATCGTGCCCGGAGGACTGAAATCACGGATACGCGGACTGCAAACACACAAGTCACGGGTCGATACAGCAACACTGGGCAGCAGGGTAGCCGTTAACCTGGTGGGCATCGCTAAGACTCAGATTAATCGCGGAGACGTACTCGCCACGCCCGGCTGGCTTAAACCTACAAGGATGGTTAGTGCGAAACTCCGACTTCTCCCGGATATACGCCGTCCGTTGCCCCACAATGCTACCGTCAGTTTTCATACGGGTGCTGCCGAGACGATGGCTAAAGTCCGGGTGCTGGAAAAGGATAAACTTGAGGCGGGAGAAACTGCCTGGGTACAGTTCCAGTTGACAGAACCGGTTGCGGTTGTAAAAGACGACCATTTCATCATTCGTTCGACGATGGAAACTATAGGTGGCGGCAGGATTGTGGATACTTACTCAAAACGACTGCGTCGTTTCCGCCCGGCGATAATCGAGGGCCTGGAAGTCAAACAGGAGGGTACCTCGGAAGAGGTAGTAGTTACTCTTCTGGAGGCATTGCAGCCGATGGAATTAGCGGCACTGCTTAACAAGACCGAGCTTCCTGCGGATGAAGCAAGACTGGCAGTCGATTCTCTCCTGCAGGAAGGCAGAATTGTAAGCGTGGGGCAGAGAGAGCAGCTGCTGCTTTTCACAGCATCCGGCTGGCAGAAACTGGGAAGCCGGGCGGTTGATGCACTCGAGGACTTTCATAAAAAGTACCCTGCCCGGTCCGGTATGCCCAGGGCGGAACTGGGCAGCAGGCTGAAGCTCGGTAAATATGCGCCTGATGTCTGGCAGAAACTCTCGGCCGATGCCGTAGTAAAGCAGGAGGGTATGACGGTAAGCCTGCCTTCGTTCGAAGTCAAACTGACTCAGTCGCAGCAGAACAGCATCGATGTGTTTTTACGCGCTCTCTCCGAAAACCCGTACGCGCCCGGAAGTGATAAAATACCTGAACCGGACCTCCTGAACCTGTTAATCGAACGCGGAGAGGTTGTTAAACTGGCTGATAACGTTGTATTTTCAACCGCCGCATACAACGAAATGGTTGAAAAAGTGGTATCTCTGATAAAGAAGCAGGGGAAGACGACACTTGCCGAAATCCGCGATTTACTGAAGACCAGCCGCCGCTATGTCCAGGTCCTTCTTGAGCATATGGATGAAAAAAAGATAACCCGCCGTGTCGGTGACGAGCGGGTCCTTTATTAGCCGATACTCTAATTCACTTGTTTGTCAACATTTTACCAATAGGTTAAACTTAAATTATACACTTGCAGGAGGTGTTGCTGTGAAAGTTGTGAAGTGTGAAAAGTGTGACCGCGAATTCTCCCATGACGAAGCTATCGAGTACCCGGGTAAAGTGCATGTGCACAACGGTAAAGTGATGTGCGCCGACTGCCTTATCGATATGGGTATCTCTCTGGATGAGACGGACACTTATCTGGCCTATGTCAAGACCCGAACCGACTTTGAAACAGGCGTGTAATACCGGGTTAATATTTTTATCTTTTTAGTACTGGACTTAAGCCGCAATATATGAAATAATCCTGAAGTAAAGCAGTATTTGATATTGCTTTATGGAAGGGGCCGGAATCGACGTGTGATGTGTATGGCACCGGCATCCTTTCTTGTGTATCAAGAAGGAGGTGTTGCATGCTTAGCAATGCAATCAAGGCAGCAGCCAGCGAGGTAACGCTGTTCACCAGTAATGAGTACGGTAATGACCTCGAGGAGTTCCAGGTAGCGGTTAATTCGTGGCTGAAAGGCCAGCCTGAGAACGTGGTAATCGAAGATGTCATATACCAGCACTGCGGGGTCACTTCCCGCGGCAAAGACATACTCTCGGTACTGATTATTTCCAGACTGTCATAGGCTATAATCAGTCCGTACTGCTGGTATTTAAAAGCAGCGGGTAATATTTATCCTGTTGCTGACTATACCGCAAGAGGACGTGTGACGTCTCCTTCCCGGAAACAAATATATTTTAGGAGGTATACGAGATGGAGAAAACCTCAATAGGGCTGGATGAGAATATTGCCGGACTATTATGCTATGCCTTGATATGGCTGAGCGGTCTGGTTATTTATCTGCTGGAAACAGAAAATAAGTTAGTTCGATTCCATGCACTGCAGTCGTTCATTGTTTTTGGTGTTTTGAATATAGCGGTTATTGTTTTTAGCTGGATTCCACTTGTCAATGTAGCTTTTATTTCAATAATATCTCTGATAATGGTAGTTCTCTGGATTCTATTGATGATAAGAACTTATCAGGGACAGAAGATTAAAATACCATGGGCAGGTGATATCGCCGAAAAAAGAGCGGAGCAGTAGAAGCATAACTCTATAGAGTAACGGATTATAATAGAGAGGCGCCTGATATTATCAGGCGCTCCGCTTTTCTCAATCATTCTCTGATATAATTATTGATGGCTATTCTCCCACCGATAAATTTGGAAATCGAACTCAGCTGTTTTATGAATAAAAAAGTGGAAATCACAACCGAAGATGTGGAGTATTTCAACCTGCAAAAAGAGCTTGCCTACAAAGGCAGGTCCGGTGAAATGCGTAAAAAATTCTGCATCGATTATATGAAAACGAAAAACAGGGCTTTCGATAAGCTGTACACTCAGTTAACAGGTAATATTGAGGAAAGGGGCGAAGAAATAACCTGCCACAAGGGGTGTTCTACCTGCTGCGTGCTGTATATCGAAGCCAGTGTTAACGAGTGCGAACTGATAGTCTATTACCTGTATGAGAATATGGATATCTTCTTCACTTTCCTGGAGCAGTACCCGGAGTGGCGACGGCGAATAGGGCAGTACGGCGACCCGCTAACCGACTGCGAAGCGGCGATAGCGGAGAGAAGGAGAGAAGACAGGTGGGATGATGAATCCCAGTTTCAACTGGACAGAAAGCTGCTCGATTACCAGGTACTGGATGTACCCTGCCCATTTCTGCATGATGATATATGCATAATACACGCTGTCAGACCGTACGCCTGCGCCAATCACCTGGTAACTTCGCCCACCGAGTGGTGCAGTCCGTTCCACCCGGCGCGACCGGTCCTGTACAGGGGTGATAAATGGGAAGAAATGAACGACCTCATACTATACGGTCATAAGCTTGAAAGGACCGTAATCGCGTCTATGCCCCGCACCGTATATGAAATACTGAGAAGCGGCCTGCCGTATATATCTGAAATAACCGGTATAGAGCTGCCTGAGGACTGAGGCCGCTTGTTGGTTGACTGAAGGAGAATCAGTCTTTCTCGGGTTTTCTCGGTCCGTGCGGGTGAGTTCCTTCTGCGAAGGGCAGCCCGACCTCTTCTTTCAGGGCTGATACGTACATATCCTTCGAAGGGCAGGCATCGACTAGGCAGTTGCCGAGGTGGATAACTTCTGCCCCTCTTTCCTTAAGCCGCTGGGCCTTGGCTATTATCTTATCGGCTTTATTGCGACCGCAGCCGCCGCAGTTGTCGAACCCTATAAGCTCGATATCGTCGTATTTTTCGAATTCTCCCGTCCGGTTTCTCATTGCCGGGAAGCAGTGGAATCCGGCGCAGTTATTGCTGTGTTCCTGGCAGCGGATAATTCCTATCTTCATAAATTTCGGGTTTCTCCTTTCAGTTCCCTGTTATTCTCCGGGCTTATTCATAAAAGTCCTTAAAGTGATTCCGGAGGTAGCAATCAGTACTATTCCGACTATGCCGAGGACCTGGGCGATGCCGGTGGTATTTTCTCCGAATAAATCGCCGCTCCATATTGCGATAGAGCCTGTGAGACAGACTATTATTCCGAGTATCCACTGGAAAACAAAGGGTGCGTTGTAGTTTACGGGTATATTAGCCGCTTTCCGTTTTTTAACAATGATTATCATCGCCACCCCGCCGAGTACAGTCAGCAGGGTGAAAATGGAGATTATTATACCGATAGCGATATCCATTGAATATTAACTCCCGCAGGTCTTTATTATAACATTTCTTTCGTTATAAGTCCTTTTAGCTGGATATACAGTGTGCCGTGAATTGCGATATTGGTCACATACGTGCTATTAATCAGAGTGTATAGTATGGGTGTGTTCAGTAAAGGTGCAATTGTAGTATACGTGGGTTTCGCGGTGTTCGTAGGCCTGATTATTTACACCGTGCTCTTCGGCGGCGGCGTATCTCCCGTCTGAGGGATATAAATCTGCCCGGAGGGTAGACAGGCTCGAAACTCTCTGCTATAATAAGCACGGTTGCTGCTACTACAGATACGGTAACCCCTTGTAGCTCAGAGCTAGAGCACCACCTTACAAAGGAGGAGGACGTGGGTGAAAAACCCACCGGGGAAAGACACCAGGCTGGAAAACTCCAGCCTGTTTTTATAACTTCTCCTTGTTCGTCCAGCAGTTTTATCATCCTCAAGTATTCGGTGGTGCCAGTATTACCTCTCATTACCACGAATACCGAATCGTTAGTGGGAAGGCGACTTACCATGAGGTTGGTCATCGAACTGCTCTATTTTAATAATAACGTTCTTTCTTCGTTGAGTTTAACCTGGCTTTACACGTGAATTCTCCTTTTAAATGTTGGTATTTATAAAACTGTATAGCTACTAAGCCGTCAATTATTCGTCGATATTTATAACCATCAGGTCTTCGCTCGTTGTCAGTAGGGTCATCCTTATGTTATTCTCTTCTGCTGATATCACTTGTTTTTTTATTATGTATACTATATATGGCAAGTCACGATATATATATCTATATCTAGCTTTCATTACTCATTTGGAAAGTTTTGGTTAACGCCGAAGCTATTAAACCAGACGGAACAGCTACGATTGCTAATCCAATGAGTAACATAATCGCAGTGAATATTCTACCACCCACTGTAATCGGGTAAATATCGCCATATCCTACGGTTGTTAATGTTGCAACTGACCACCACATGCTTGAAAAAACCGAGTTAAACATATCAGGTTGGACAGGATTTTCGAAATAGTAGATACCTACTGACGTAATGAACAACAAAGATATCGTCGTGACAATAAATAATATGAGTTCGGTACGAATCATAGAAAAAGCATTTCTAAATCTTATAATGGCAGTATTATATCTGAGAAATTTAAATGTTCTCATTATACGTAGCAATCGAAGTATCCTGATTGCCCTTAAGTCTATCCCGCGAGTAACATAGAAAGGGAGGATGGCAGCTATATCTATAAGACCTTGAAAGCTAAATATAAAACCAAGTTTTTTATCTGCTACTAACAATCGGAGCAAGTATTCGATAGTGAAGATAATTACTGTTACTATTTCAATAATATCGAGGGTAGTTCTGACTACTAAATTCAGATTTGGGAGTGTTTCTATAGAGAATGACACAAGTGATATTAAGATGAAGGACTGGATAGCTATATCAAATAGCTTTCCAGGAAGAGAATCGTTTTGTTCTACGATTTGTTTTATTTTAGTAAACATCTCTCCCCCTTATAATGTATTGAATAGATTATATCTTTGCGAGATGGTTCACTCAAGAGGGATAGCACAAATAAGTAAACCACTTAGATGCATCAAGAAGATTGTGGCTAATCTGATAGTAAATTTATTACAACAGATAGTCAAAGATAAATATGGGATTGGCGGGAGCGCATGGGAGTCGAACCCACCAAAGACGCTACTAACGCCCCCCAACGGAGTTGAAGTCCGCGAAGCCCACCGGGACTCATCCGCTCCCG
>CAZIYN010000102.1:0-2493 GCA_964543495.1 uncultured Dehalococcoidales bacterium
GCACGGTGGGTATTATACCCATATCCACGAGGGTCTCCATAGCCAGGTGGAGAGCGACATAGCTGCCGGTAATAGCGGCGGTCCTGGTACCGCCGTCTGCCTGGATAACGTCACAGTCTACGAACATTGAGCGCCGTCCCAGAGAAACAAGGTCGGTTACTCCGCGCAGCGAACGCCCGATAATCCGTGAAATTTCGTGGTTTCTGCCTGAAATATGCCCCAGTACCGAGTCGCGATTCGAGCGGGTAAGGGTGGCACGGGGCAGCATCGCGTATTCGGCCGTAATCCAGCCTCTTTCCTCATCTCTTTCGAAAAAACGCGGCACTCTTTCTTCGACACTGGCGGAACACAGCACCTGAGTTTTTCCTATCTCTATAAGTACCGAGCCTTCTGCAAAGCTCTGGAATCCGGGGGTTATTTTAACGGGCCGTAATTCGTCCCAGGCACGCCCGTCTCCTCTTTTCATTTATCTTGTCCCTTCTGTATTTACATTCAATTGCAATTAATAATATGAGTATAACACTGATGTCAACGCCGAACAAATAATAGTAGTTTTGACCCTGATTTTTTATGCTGATAGAATACCGCTATGGATATCAGTACAGAGAGTTCCGGGCTTATAGAAGAGTTAAGCAATAACAGGACGGACGGAGCCAGCGAACTGGCGAGGCAGGCCGCCGGTATTCTGAAAACCGCCGCGGTGACCAGCAGGACTGAAAACGCGGCGGATTTCGTGCTCGAGCAGGCGGAAATCGGAAAAAGATTAACCTCTACCCACCCTTCGATGGCGACTATATACAATATGGTCAGCCGGCTTCTCGGCGTGCTGGACAGGAAATCCAGGATGATGGAACTGGAAGCGGTCAGGCAACTGGTGATAAACAGGGCTGATGAGGTTATCGAAGAATCGTTGAGAGCGGTGGAAGAGATTGCCGGGAACAGCATTCGCCTGATGAAAGGTGGCGACACGATAATAACGCACAGCTACAGCTCCACGGTGATAACCGCACTGAAGAGGGCTTCAGCCGAGCGTAAAAATATCCGGGTGGTTGTTACCAGGTCCGGGCCGGGACACTTCGGAGAGAAGACTGCCCGTGAGCTTGGCGGTTCCGGTCTTGAACTGATATATATAGACGATACCGCCGCAGGACTTTACCTGCCGGAGACGGATAGGGTAATGGTCGGAGCCGACAGGGTTTGCTCGGATGGCGCTGTGGTCAACGGGGCGGGAACATATATGCTTGCCCTGGCGGCTGAAAAGGCCGGGATACCTTTTTACGTGCTGTGCGAGACGCTGAAATTCGATTCACGAATGAAAAGTAGCGAGGTGGAGATTGAAGAAAAAGAGCCGGAAGAAATTGCCCGTGCAGCCGACCTGCCGGAAGAGACGGTAGTCAGAAATCCCTATTTCGATATCACTCCGCTGGAACTAATTACCTCGGTGGTTACCGAGAACGGGCTTTTCACGGCTAAAAAACTGGCTTCCGCCTGGAAAGATACCCTCGCAAAAAGGCATTAACTTTCATATACGGACTGGAATACTTCCTTAAGTCCGGGTACGGTATCGTAACTGTCCATTTCTTCCGGAGCTATCCACCGGTATTCTTTGTGTTCCCAGTCGATTCTGACCTTGCTGCGGTCCTTCACCTGAAACAGAAACGGATGTACTGTCCATTTTATACTCAGTCCGGTGTCTTCGATAGTACAGCGTGTGCCTGTTTTAAGGAGTTTCACATCTTCTCTGCCGAGGCCTGTCTCCTCGGAAATCTCGGTATATGCCTGTTCATCCGGTTCAGTCTCAAGGTAGCCGCTGACGCCAGCCCATTTTCCTTTATACGTACCTACATGCTCGCTGCGGCGCAGCAGCAGGATTTCTCCTTCCGATTGAAGGAAACAGGTGACGACGTTTTGTTCGCGTAATTCGGTAATCAGCGGATTCTCCTTACAGGTCGGTAAGGTACTCCTTTAGCCATTGTAATGCCGTTTCGGCGGCTTCCCGCTTGTTTTGTTCTCTATTCCCGCTGAATATGTGTTTACGGTTAAGAGTGGTCGTTCCGTGAGCGAGACCTATGTAAAACAACCCGACAGGTTTGCCCGGGGTAGCTCCGCCCGGTCCGGCTATGCCGGTATCTGAAATACAGATATCCGCTCCCAGCACTTTCCTGCCTCCCTGTGCCAGTTCTTCCGCTACCTGTGAGCTGACGGAGCCGTATTTTTCGATTGTTTCTTTTTTTACACCGATTACCTTTGTCTTGTTTTTATTACTGTACGCGGTAACCGAGCCGAGGTAGTAACGGGAACTGCCAGGATTGTTCGTGATACGGTGAGAAATCAGCCCTCCGGTAGCCGATTCCACGACTCCCAGGGTCAGCTTTTTCTGCAGCAGCAGACTGCCTATTTCCTGCTCCGGATCTGCCATAACGTATTGATTATATGTCAGTTTAATATTAAAATAAAGCAAATCTGGTTTAGGAGGTATACCTGCTATGGCGA
>CAZIYN010000102.1:2503-8135 GCA_964543495.1 uncultured Dehalococcoidales bacterium
CCCGTAGCTGATTCCACGACTCCTAGGGTTAGTTTTTTCTGCAATAAAAGATTGCCTATTTCCCGCTCTATGGCTTCCATTACTCTATTGATTATATGGCAGTTTAATATTAAAATAAAGCAAATCTGGTTTAGGAGGTATACCTGGTATGGCGATACTGGCGTGGATTCTCGGTATCCTCGGAGGACTGTGTGCAGTGATGGGTGTTGTTACCGCCCTGGACATGGTCGAATTTTTCAATAGCCTTCCGGCGGATTTCAATACAATGTTCTGGATGGTCCTGGCTGCGATTCTGCTTCTGGGGACTATCGCTTCTCTGCTGTCCCGGACAGAATATGAATAGATAACCTCCTGAGCATCAGCTCAGGAGGCCACCTCTTGGACTTGGAAGTCACCTGTATTCTTTTTAAGTGAAATCAGTTCACTGAATTAGAGGGATGCTATGGGTTGTTCGTATCGGCATTCCTCATTTTATTTCTGCGGCGCCAGTACCATATACCGAAGGCTATCGCACCGAGTACTATCCACAGCGGGAAGAAAACACCAATCCAGATGAAGAAATTCGCCAGTGCCTGTCCGAATCCTACCAGACCGTTCCAGGCAGCGCTGGCAATGCTGCCGGCGTTCCAGCCGCGAATGATATATATATATTCATCTCTGGTAAGTGTATCCGAGTTACCTTCGTCATCGGTAACCGTCAGCGAAACGGTGTAGTATCCTTCTTCTGTGTAAGCGTGAGACGGGTTCTCCTCGGTACTGATTTCTCCGTCGCCGAATTCCCACTCATATGTATAGGGAGGGAATCCGCCCGAAATTTCTTTGACTGTGAATTGGATTTTCTCGTTTTCCTTGACTCTTCGCCACTTATCGGCAGTAAATTCGATTTCAATGCTGGACTCCTGGAGTTGAATATCTATCAGAGACATCGCGGAAGTCCTTTCCAGGTACTGCATTCTGCCCTTGGTCTGTTCGATTTCTCCTCGAACCTTGGTGAGTTGTGCCTGGACTTCCAGGATATCCTCCACGGTCTCGGCTTTCTCCATAATTGCCAGTAATTGTGTTTCGGTAGCTTCGAGATTATCCAGCTTGGACGTGAGGTCGACGTATTCCTCGGTTACGTCACTGCTGTTGGTGCTTTCCTGGAGGACTTCTACCGCCATTGTGCGGAGTATTTCCATCACACTCGTATAATCATCGGCGGGAATCCGGATACTGATGCTGCCGATTAGTTTTTCACCGGATTTCCACACTCTCGAGGAGACAACGTATCCTTCGCTGGTTTCTGCAAGAGATGTAATCTGGTCGATAACGACCGGTACCTCGTTGACCACCATAACCATCTGTCCGGTACGGACTATCATCCGGTCGTCGTCCCATGATACGTCGATGTCCATTCCGGCTTTTGACATAGCTCCCTCGGTAATTACTACCGGTTCCGGTGCTTCATCTTCCCTCGCATACTCGTATTCGCCCTGACCTTTTAGTCCGGATGTCTGTACTATTACGCGCTCCTCTTCACGTTCCTCACTTACCCCGGACGCACCGCAAGAAGCGGTCACCATCAGTATAGCGGCAAGGAGCAACCCGACTATCACCTTCGTCTTCTTCATAATAAGCCTCCTCGTTCTTTTTGAGCCTGGTCTATATGTTATAACGCAAATGTTTCAAAAAAGATAGATGGCAGTACAAAAATTAACGAAAAAATAACTATTGTATCGCTAGGAGGATTCCGGGGGAGGAATATACCGAAAAAATAAAATATGATGCTTGCATAGGATTATCCACCCCAGTATAATTAAGTCCGTAAGCGAGAGGCGACGTAGCCAAGTGGTTAAGGCGGGGGTCTGCAAAACCTCTATTCGGCGGTTCGAATCCGCCCGTCGCCTCCAATATTTTCTGCTGAGTTCTCACTGAAAATGTCTGCGGATACTGTCATATCTGTCGAGCACCTGAGAAAGACCTACGGTTCCACCGTGGCGGTCGATGATATCTCCTTCACGGTCACCAGAGGTGAAATATACGGGATGCTCGGTCCGAACGGCGCCGGAAAGACGACGACCATAGAGTGCCTCCAGGGGCTGCGTTCTCACGATTCCGGAACAATCAGCGTGCTGGGACTTAATCCTTCATCTGGAATCGGTGTACTCCGGCAGCGTATAGGTTCACAGCTTCAGGAAGCCGCCTTGCCTGACCGGATAAAGGTCTGGGAAGCTCTCGACCTTTTCGCTTCGCTTACTCCCGGCAACTCCGACTGGCGGGAACTTATGGACCAGTGGGGACTTGCCGGGAAGAGTAACGCTTCTTTCTCCAGCCTTTCCGGAGGACAGCGCCAGCGGCTTTTCGTTGCCCTTGCTCTGGTGAATAAGCCTGAACTGGTATTCCTTGACGAGATGACGACAGGACTCGACCCGGCGGCGCGCCGTACAGCATGGGACCTGATACGGGCTATACGCGAAAACGGCACAACCGTGGTGCTGGTTACCCATTTCATGGATGAGGCGGAACAACTGTGTGACCGGCTGGCGATAGTCAATCAGGGGCGTATAGTTGCTACCGATACACCGCAGGGACTTATCACGACCTATGCGGACCGGATAAAGGTGATATTCAGTACGGAACATGAAGACATATCGTTTCTGGAGGAGATACCGCAGGTAAACCGGGTAACAAGAAGAGGACAGCGGGTCGAGGTGGAAGGAAACGGTGCCGTACTTGCCCTGGTGGCGGCGGCTCTTGCCGGTCACGGCATTATCCCCGCCGACCTCCGGGCGGAGCAACCCACCCTCGAGGATGTGTTTTTGTCCATCACTGGGAGCAGTGCGGGAGATTAAGTATATGTTGCGGACTCTTATAAAACTGACCTGGGTAGAGATGAAGCTCTTTATAAGAGAGCCGATAACCATGGTCATCACCTTCGCTCTTCCCCTGATATTCGTCTTCGTAATGGGGGGCGTGTTCGGTAATACGCCTGACCCGGAGGGACTTATTTACCGGGGAGTGGGGGCTATGGACTATTATGTGCCGGCGTATATCGGGCTTGTACTTTCGTAGATAGGCGTGGTGGCGATGCCGGTGCATCTCACCGGTTACCGCGAGCGCGGTGTACTGCGTCGTTTCCGGGCGTCGTCAATATCCATATGGAGTATCTTCGGGACGCAGGTAATCGTCGGTTTTATGATAGCGCTCATCGGAGCGGTACTTGTTATTGTTCTGGGTATGCTGGTCTATGACGCCCACCTGCCGGAAATGCCCGGACTGGTGATACCGGCGTTTATTATAAGCGGGCTTTGTTTCGCCTCTCTCGGAGTCCTCCTCGGGGCGGTATTTCCCACCACCCGGGCGGCTCAGGGGATAGGACTGCTATTATTCTTCGTGATGTTGATTCTTGCCGGTGCCGGACCTCCCCGCGAGGTGATGACCGACGTTATGTGCTGGATTGGCGATGCCACTCCCCTGAGGTATGTAATCCTGCTGCTCCAGGAGCCCTGGCTGGGATTCGGCTGGGATATGAAGTCATTCCTCATCGTCGTCGGAATTACCGTCGTTGCAACGGGGTTGTCGGTACGCTTCTTCAGGTGGGAGTAAAAGAATCACTTGACGCTTTACCTGCCAGAAATTACAATACATCTGATATTGCCGGGGTGGCGGAACTGGCAGACGCAGCGGACTTAAAATCCGCCGGAGAAATCCTTGTGGGTTCGAGTCCCACCCCCGGCACCATCGCGAATATGCCGATAAGGCGGTATCATACCCTTGACAGAGCTCAATCATCAAAAGACAGTTCTCCTGACTCCTCTGTCTCCTTATAATTTCGACGCTAATTTCCACAAACCGGACTACTTTCCCTCGTCGGATACAGCCTGGGAGCAAGGCAGGTTCTGGGTAACCATGCTGTGGAGAGGGCAGGAACTGGGTTTGAAGTTTGAGAACAGGGGGACGACTGATAATCCGGAAATAGAAATCAGTATTTATTCCCGGACGGAATTAGCGGAAGGTTTTCTGGACGACCTTGTTACCGAATTAAGGCGGAGATACAACTTCGATTCGGATATATCAGATTTTTACAATAGATACAGCAACGATGAGGTGCTCGGACCTGTCATCAAAAAGTGGAAAGGGATGAAGCCGAGGGCCGCTATATCTCTTTATGAAACATTGATTGTTTACATAGTCCTTCAGAACGCCACTGTCAGGCGTACCGTCCAGATGATGGAGAACCTGTTTACCAGGTTCGGCAATAAGCTGGAGTTCGATGGAAAAACACTGTCTGTTTACTGGGAGCCCGAGAGGATGGCGGAAGCTTCGGAGCAGGAGCTGCGCGACCTTAAACTCGGTTACCGTGCTAAATTCCTTAAAAAAATCACGGAGCAGTTCGTCAATAAAGCAATCGATGAATTCGCTCTCAGGAAAATGGACAGGAAAGAAGTCAGGGCCGAGATTTTGAAGCTGTACGGAATCGGCCCGGCATCGGTGGACTATTTACTCTTCGAGCATTTTTATTTCTACGATGTGCTGGAAACGGTTCCTCCGTGGGAACAGAAAATACTTTCCAGGCTTATTTTTAATGAAGAGCTGGTTCGCACGGACAGGATACTCGGGTTCTTCCGTAAATACGAAGGTTGGGAACAACTGGCATATCACTATATCTGGGAAGACGTCTTCTGGAGGAGGAAAAACGAGCACATCGAGTGGCTGGAGAAAGAAATAAGGCTGTAAAGCCGGATTTTCACTCTTTATCTAGTCGCATCAAGATTCCCGTGCCACCGTCAAAGTAGTCGTTCGGTGGCGAATATTGACGGCTGATTTCTCTGAAACCGCACTTCTCGAACATCCGTTGACTCCTTGTATTCCATTCACCTACCTGTGCGGTAATTTGCAGGGCGTTAACCTTGTCGAAAAGATAGGAAATCATGAGGTTTATCGCTTCAGTACCCAGTCCATGGTCCCAGAGCAAAGGTTCCCCAATCTTGATATCCACAGAAGCAATGCCGTTGTCCGGGTCTTCAAACCTGTAGCCGATTTCTCCTATTCTCTTTTCACCACGCCATATGATAAACATATGGAACTGCTCGGGTGCGGGATTCTGCCAGACAGGCCAGGATTCCTCCTGAATCTGCTTCAGAGAAGGTTTGAGTTTTTCTGCTCTTACCTCTTTCATCACGACAGGGTTATTCCACCATTCGTGTAACGCTGGTAAATCATCCCATTCTATTAGACGGATAGATACTCTCGGACCTTTTAGCGTCATAGAAACTTCCGTGGCAGCAGCTGAAATACAGGAATAATCTAGCTTTCGTCAAGCTCGTATAACTTTTCGATGCAGAACAGCACTATTGGAATACAGACCTGTTCGATTGTTCTGTTTCTCAGTTCCTCGTCGGGAGGGCCCGCATCCGGGTCGCCGAAGTCAGCCAAACCTTCACAGGTTATATTGCCGAATTTCTTATGAAATTCTTCTGCAATTATCTTTGTTTTATCTCTGGCGGTGTCGCGTGCTTTTTCAACCGCTTCCTCGTCTTCAAGAGAGCATTTATGCCGGAGGCCAAGGCAGACTGCGGAAGAAGATAAAGCACCGCATGTAGCTTCCCTGTAGCCACCGAGGCCGCCACCGAAAGCAGTGCTCGCCCATAGC
>CAZIYN010000103.1:0-8072 GCA_964543495.1 uncultured Dehalococcoidales bacterium
GAGTTGCAGTGGCAATCCGGTACTCGACGAGCTTATTCAGGGCAGCTTTGAGTTTTTCCGGCTGACGGAACATATCAAGTACCACTCCGCGGAACGTACGGAAGTTATTACTGAAACCTGAGAAAGGCGGTTGAACGCCACCCAACGGTATCGTTCTTGTATCCGGGAAACCCAGGGAAGCCATCTCCACATCCATCCGCCCCATTTCCCGATTCCATTTCGCTGCTGCTTCGCCGGCTTTGCTCAGCGCCCTGGCTAACTCTGCGAATTCACCCGAGGAAAACAACGCGCTCATTGAGGCTATGTTAGTCCCCAGGTTCATAAGAGGAGGGAGCTTTGATAATGGTTTTTAAGAATCATATACCCGCGGCAGCCAGACCCGCACGATAAAATCAGAGGGATCAGCGAGGAAATGGTCGTATTCATCCTCTTTCATAAACTCCTGCTCGACTACCTGGTTGCCAACATCCGGTGGTAGATTGCCGCCGGGCCAGAGGGTGTAGTTCGTGCCTGTGGCTTCAAGAGCAGCTCCTGATTCACGCCCCCCGACAGCCCATCCGTCCGGTTCCAGGTCCGCGAACATCTTTTTAAAGGCAGCCCTCCAGGCAGGTGCGTCGTAATATGCAGCTGAATAGGGAAGCCCGGCATATTTACAGGCGAGTAACGGGACATCGAAGAAAATCACCGGTACCCTGTCCGGCACTTTCAACTGCATAGCATCGAATATCCTTTTCTCTCTCTCCCTGTAAAGTTCTTCTACTGCTTTGCCATTTCTCTTTTCAATTTCATCTTTCAGTCTTTTTTCTTCTTCGATGAGTTCTTCCCTTGACCAGGCTTTCGTCATTTCATGCCTCTTTCTTAATGTATCAAATAGTCCTCATCTACGATATGTGAGACTTTTTTCCGTTTATCATCAGCAGTCCGGGCGAAATCAGACTAAATCACGCGGCTGAGCCATATTAGGTACCGGTACTTCGATTACCACCGGACGGTTTTCTTTCAGTGCAGAGGGCAGAGCACCTTTAAGTTCTTCGTGACTCGATAGTGTAATACCCTGGGCGCCGAAAGACCGGGCATAAGCAGCGAAGTCCGGATTCACCAGCTCTGTACCGATAAACCTTTTATCATAATTCAACATCTGGATGCGATACGTAGCTCCATACGAGCTATCGTTAAAGATGATTGTAACCACATTTATTCCGTACTGCACTGCCGTAGCCAGGTCATTGCCGGTAACCAGGAATCCGCCATCGCCGAATATAGCCACCACATGCTTATCGGGATTGCCAATTTTTGCTCCAAGAGCAGTCGGAAAGGCAAATCCCAGAGTGGCGAAGTAGGAGGCGGTAAGGTAGGTCCGCGGTTTATATACGGGATAGACTATCTCCGACCAGTATCCGGCATTTGTGAGGTCAGGCACCATTATGGAATCTTCGTCCATCACGGAACGGATATCTCGCAGGATACCCAGTTGAACGGGGGCCGCTCCCTCGAGTCTATTCATAAATTCGGCTTTGATTTTTTCAATCTCGTTGGATTTCCAACGGCTTCCGACCGATTCCGGAAGTTCTTCGAGCAGAGCAGGTATGACGTCACAAACATCGGCGGCTATCCCTATGTCAACTGGGCAGTTGCGCCCCACCTCTTCTTCATCGATATCTGCCTGTATTATTTTCAGCCCGGGAGCTTTTTCCTTGACTCCCCGCATCGGCAGAAAACGGCTGCCGAGACAGATTACCAGGTCAGCCGTATTAAGCACTTTATTCGCCCGGTAGTCGGCAATACCTGCGGAGAGAGGATGATAATCGCTGATTGCTCCTTTGCCCTCGGCGGTCATTACGACAGGAGCTTTGAGCTTTTCGGCAAGCTGCGTCAGTAAGTCGGAAGCACCGGCAGTGATAATACCGCCACCGGCTAATATCACCGGACGTTCTGCCGCGGACAGCATCGCCGCTGCTTTTTTAACAGCAGACAGGTCAGGGAGTGATCTGTCTTTCTCTTTATTTTTTCCGATATCTATATCAGCCTTGACCGCAAACAAATCGAAAGGTATCTCTACCTCCACAGGACGCGGTCTCCCCGTTATTGACCGGTCCATCGCTTCGCGAATCGTACCCGGGATATCGGTAACACTCGTTATCCGGGAGTTCCACTTGGTTATCGGGCGAAAAACATCTAGTTGCTCGGTTACTTCATGGAGTACTCCCGCATTTCTCCCTATATTGGGTGAAGCAATTTGCCCTGAAAGCAGCAGGAGTGGGGTAGATGAGGCATATGCCGTCCCGACAGCCGCACAGGTATTGAAAGCGCCCGGTCCCGGTACTACCATCGCCACTCCCGGTTTACCGGTAGTGCGGGCATAGCCGAAAGCCATAAAGGCAGCCGCCTGCTCATGCCGGGTTGTAATCCACCTTATATCTTTTCTCTGGTACAGTGCATTCATCAACCCCATTATATGGACGCCGGGCACACCGAATATTACTTCCACTCCCTCATTTGCGAGAGTTTCTCTCAGTGCTTCGGCACCTGTCATTTCAGTCATTTTCACCTCTTATCAGTAAAGCTATTTTATACGTATACGAGATTGTAAATCATATTTCTCATCGGTTACAAGCACTTTACATTAGATGGCATATATTTTTCACGTTCTGCCGCTATTATATTGGTTTGCCGCCCTAACCTAACACGACTTTTTACGTTATACTTAATGAGCACGCAAATCAGAGATATTTACCGGGGGTACATGGAATGAAGAAAATATTATCCACCATATTGGTCATAGCACTGATACTGCCGCTGGCAGCCTGCACCAGCACAGCAAATGCCGAAGTGATTAAATCAAATGTGAAAAAAGAAACTTCACCGGATATCAGCCTCGCCGATGAGGAGATGCTGACTGAAGGAAACGGCAGCTTTGCCCTCGACCTCTATCAGGCGCTTAAAGCACCTGATGGTAATCTCTTCTACTCTCCCTACAGCATATCACAGGCCCTGGTGATGACATATGCCGGAGCACGTGGCGAGACTGCCCAGGAGATGGCTGATACTCTTCACTTCGAACTCCCCCAGGACAATCTCCACCCTGCTTTTAACAACCTGGATATCGAGCTTGGAAAGCGGGGAGAGGGCGCCGAGGGGAAGGATGATAAAGGATTCAGGCTCAACATCGTTAACGCTATCTGGGGACAGAAGGACTTCGAATTCCTCTCCGAATTCCTGGATACTCTTGCCGAAAACTACGGGGCCGGTCTCAGAGTGCTCGACTTCGTTAAAGAAACTGAGAAATCCAGAATAACCATAAACAACTGGGTAAGCGACCAGACGGAAGGTCGTATCGAGGACCTGATTCCACAAGGGCTCATCGATGCAATGACCCGCCTCGTCCTGACCAACGCCATCTACTTTAATGCGGCCTGGCAGTACCCGTTTAATGAGAACTCTACTTCGGACGGCGAATTTTATCTGCCGGACGGCGCGACTGTTACCGTTCCCATGATGAGACAGACCGAGTCCTTCGGTTACGCTGCCGGTGATAATTACCAGGCGCTTGAACTGCCATATGATGGAAGAGAACTTTCAATGATTATCCTCCTGCCGGAAGCAGGTTATTTCAAAGAATTCGAGAGCATGCTGGACTACCAGGTACTGGAGGAAATCATCGCGGATATAACGTGGAGACAGGTCGGTCTTACCATGCCGAAATTCGAGTTCGATTCCGAGTTCAATCTGAAAACAACACTTGCGGCAATGGGGATGCCGACGGCTTTCTCAGGGGCTGCGGACTTCTCCGGTATGACCGGCAGCCCCGACCTGTATATAGATGAAGTTATCCATAAAGCGTTCGTTTCAGTTGACGAAGCCGGCACCGAGGCAGCGGCGGCAACTGCAGTGATTATGAAGCTTACGTCAATGCCCGAAGAACCCGTCAACGTAATCGTCGACCATCCGTTCATCTTCCTTATCAGGGACATCGAAACGGGTACAATACTGTTCATCGGACGTGTTGTAAATCCGGAATCCTGAGAAAATATTTCTCATATTGAACGATTCGGAACAAAAGGGGGAATTTATGATTCCCCCTTTTCTCTTATTGTACTACTTACGGACCTGCTTCTCCTGTAGCTTACGGCACCCGATATGTTATTATTGTATTAGAGAGTACGTAATAAAGATAAAATCGCTACAGTTCAGGGAAACCGTAATAGTTTAAAAAGGAGAAGACAGATGAAGCAATTAGGAGAATTATACCAGACAGCCGACTGGAAAACTGAGAAACACGTACCGGTAATCGACTGCCCTGACCAGGTAAAAGCCGACGAATTCTTTACGGTGAAGGTTACTCTGGGTAAGGAGATAGCCCATCCCAATACGACCGAACATCATATCCGGTGGATTTCAGTCTACTTTCAGCCCGAAGGTGAGAAATTTCCCTGCCAGATAGGCCACTTCGAGTTTACCGCCCACGGTGAATCGGCGGAAGGTCCGAATACGCGCACGGTCTATACCAACCATGAGGTCAGCCTGTCCATGAAGACCGGCAAACCGGGAGCCATTTATGCCTCCTCCCTGTGCAATATCCACGGACTGTGGCAATCGGAAAAGGAAATTAAAGTAACCAAATAGCCTGACCGGTCTGTTACCTCCATTTGTTATTCAGTCATCAGCTTTAAACAACACTTATCCGATATCCTCGTGGACATATCCGGGAAAAAGTCTTACTATTCTTACTATAGAGATAAATAGAAAGGGCTGAGAAATGAAAATTACGGATGTTAAAGCAAGGGTTATCGAGACAGAGTCCCCGATGAGCTATCCCCCTCCCAAATCACAGGCGCTCTACGTGAATGTACAAACCGATGAAGGTATCGAGGGACATTACCTTGTCGGCAGAGGGCGTTCCAACGGACGCGGACTGGTGGACGCGGTTATCGAAGTCCTCAAGCCGATGATTATCGGTAAAGACCCGTACGACAGGGAGTATCTCTGGCACATGATGTTGAGCCGGAGCGGGATGGGCGGCGTGCCCATGCTTGCCGTCGGCTCGATAGACGTCTGCCTCTGGGATATCGCCGGAAAAGCCGCCGGGCTGCCCATATACAAGGTGCTGGGCGGTTACAGGGATAAAATACGGGCTTACGCCAGCATCACCGCCCAGGAATCACTCCAGAGATATCAGGACTTCGCTAAAGAACTGGTTGCCAAAGGCTATACCGCAATCAAGCTGCACGTTATGGGCACTCCCCAGGACCACATAGCAACCTGCTCCGCCACCCGTGAAGCCGTGGGTGATGATATCGACCTCCTGCTCGACAGCAATTGCCGCTACGACCGCCGCGAAGCCCTCTGGGTGGGGAGAGAGCTTGAAAAACTGGGCTACTACTGGTACGAGGAACCGCTGCCAAATACGGATATAGAGGGCTACAAAGAGCTCTGCCGTATACTGGATATACCCGTGGCGGCAACGGAAACGATGGAATACGCTGTTCCAGCCCATTTCACACCTTATATGAGAGAACCAATCGCGGACATCCTGCGTACGGATGCCGAACGCGGTATTACCCTGGCTAAAAAGCTGACCGATATGTGCGACGCTTTCGGTCTGAAATGCGAGCTTCACGGCTGGGGTTACGCTACCTGCCAGTTCGCTAATATCCACGTAAACGGCGCCACCAGGGCGAGCGATTTCGTGGAGAAGATGGAGCCGGGCGAACTTTATAATGTTTGCGTCAAGAACTCGCTTGAAATCGATGATGAGGGATACATCCACATGCCGACAGGACCCGGACTTGGGCTGGAATTCGATTTCGATGAACTGGACAGGCGAACCCTGCTTTCGGCGTAAAAAAGGAGCATAAACAATGTCAGCTTATGAAATAACCGAAGACGCCAGCTCGATAAAAATATTCGGTGAAACCGATGTGGTGGTGGTCGGAGGCGGTCCTGCCGGAATCGGTGCTGCACTGGCATCAGTAAGAAACGGCGCAAAAACTATGCTGGTGGAAAGGTTCGGGTACCTGGGCGGACTTGCTACCGGCGGTCTCGTTTTGTGCATTATGCCGATGAGCGACGGCACGAATAATCAGCAGATTAAAGGAATCTGCCAGGAAATCATCGACAGGCTGGACGATATCGGGGCTGCCATCCACCCTCGCAGGGAAGACCTCGGTTCCGACGATAAAAAGCTGCTGGATTACTGGCGCAGGTTCCCCTTTACGGTTATCGGGGAGAAGATAATAATGAGCGCCCAGGTAGACCCGGAGATGACCAAGTGTATACTCAACGACATGCTGGAAGAAGCGGGGGTAGAGTTAGTACTGCATTCGCTGGGATGTAAAGCCATAACGGAGAAAAACCAGGTCAAAGGTTTGTTCTTCGAAAGCAAGTCGGGCAGGCAGGCAATACTTGCTAAAACGGTAATAGATACCACCGGGGACGGCGATATCTATGCCTCGGCGGGAGCCGGATTCGAGGGAGTAACCGACCTCAACCAGAGGGCAGCTAAACTGGCTTTTACCTTCAGGATGTGCGACGTCGACACGGACAAATTCTATGAATTCAGACAAACTGAAAAAGAAAAGTATGCCGTGTTGATGCGTGAATGTACCGAAAAGGGTGGCTTTACCCAGTCGATACGGTGCTCGCGGGATGATGTCTTGTGGTTTAATAACCAGCTGTCCGACCTCGATGGACTTAATGTCAGGGACCTTTCTTCGGTAGAGGTAAACGGTCGCAAAAGGATGCGGATTACTTACGATTTTTATAAGAAGAATGTGCCCGGCTTCGAGAACTGCTACCTGATGGACACGGCGACGCAGGTCGGCGTCCGCAGCAGCAGGCGGCTTACCGGCGAGTACGCGGTAACCATGGAAGACATTACATCGGGCAAGGACCATGAAGATACGATACTCGTGGGACCGTCTTTCAGCGGGACGGTATCGGATAAGAATCCTCATATATATGTCCCGTACCGCTGCCTGGTGCCTGAAAAGGTGGACAGCCTGCTTACGGCGGGTCGCTGTGTTTCAGCCGACCAGCTAGCGATTAATGTGTTAAGCCCGATTCAGTTCTGCATCGGTACCGGACAGGCAGCAGGTACGGCGGCGGCGATGGCGGTGAAAAGCGGTATTACCCCGAGACAGATGGACTACGGCGAGCTTCAGAAACACCTCACTTCACAGGGAGTGCCGCTTCCTGGTATAAAGGTGCGGACCGAATAATTATTTCTTGATAAATTGATTGAAACATGAGTGAAAACAGGGAACATAGCATAGAACTTGATGAAAAAGACCTTAACTTCATCCAGAGAAACCTGGCCGATTTTCTCACCCTGAGCCGGGTGTTCATCGGCCTCACTGCCCTTGCTCTAAGCCTGGTTGGAAAAAGCGCCTACCTGGCTGTAGTCAGGCTGGCACTCCTCGGCGGAGCCACGGATATATTCGACGGCAAAGTTGCCAGGCATTATTTCGGTGAAAACAGCGAGAGCAGGCTGGGGAAATATGACGCCGATATCGATACTTTTTTTCTTCTTTGCGTTATGGCTTATTTTTCACTTACCGGCGTATACAATTACAGGGTTGTCGGGCTGGGATGGGTCGGACTGGTGATAATAGCCGCCCTGCTTACAAGAAGAAATCTGAAAGTGCTGATTGTCTCGGAAATCGTTACCGTGATATCGCTTCTTATTATCACCCTTCTCTATGACCTTCAGATATTCCTGACGGTCATAGTCCCGGTTTTCGCGCTAGGCCTGATAATAAACAGGAAAAGAGTATTGTATCTAGTCTTCAGCTACTGGCCTTCTCTGTATTCCAGACACGGCAGGAACTAAGCGTCAAGACCCTTAATCATCCCGCGAATATAATCCATTTGACCGGCATGGAGAGCTATTTCCGTTATCAGGTGGCTCAGACACCCCAGTACCGTCATTTTTCTGTCACGGAAACTAATTTCTCTGGGAAGCTCATTTTCATCGACCGAACTGATGTATTCTACCGTGGTCTTTCTTACTTCCTCATAATACTTCTTCACAACTTCGATATCCGGCGCCATCCAGGACTTCAACTTTTCTTCGT
>CAZIYN010000104.1:0-8006 GCA_964543495.1 uncultured Dehalococcoidales bacterium
CAGCCCTCATCCAGTTCCTGGGAAGTTAGTTTTTCAAGTTCATCGGGGGTAGGTTCCGTGACCTGCCCCCCCGTTATTTGTACCCGGCAGGTACCGCAGGTCCCCCTGCCCCCGCAGACACTGTTTATCTCTATACCCAGCCGCCGGGCGCAGTCGAGAACCGACTCGCCTTCCCGGCACCTGCTCCTGTTTCCTACCGGTTCAAAATCTACAATATAATCTGCCACGTTATCTCATTCCGGTATTAATCCGAATGTTACTTATATACCCCGTATTCTCTCGTGAAATCAATCATTGCCTTAAGGTTTTCAGGTTTTGCCTCGTCCGTGGAGCTCCTGGGGCATACGATAAGACCTCCGTCTTTACCGACAACGTCAATCAGTTTCTTGCAGTAAGCTTTTACATCATCGGTAGTCCCAGTCTGCAGCAAGGAGGAAGGTACGTTTCCACGTATACACATATGCTCACCCAGCACTTCCTTCAACCTGAACATATCGGTAGCATCGAAATGTCCGAGCACTTTTGCTTTCGGCAACTCGAGAAGATACTCCAGCCGCATTGACCAGTCGCCTTCGAAGAATATGCCGGGCGTATAACCCTTATCTACGAACGCCAGAATAACGGTTTTGAGTCCGGGCCAGTAAAATTCCTCGAACTGCTCCAGGGACATAAACCCGTCGGAGCCCCGGTGAAGCGCCATAAATACCCGGTTTCTGCCTTTCTTAGGCTCGGGCATAGCGGATATCCTTTCCAGAGTCCTCGCCAGCAGCCAGTCCATAGTCTTATGCAGTTTATCGGGCTGGCGGTACATATCAAGCATCGCCCCGTGCATTCCCCTGAGGAAATCCGAAATCGCGTCGAAAGGCGGCCCGCCGCCGCCGGCCATATTTATCGGGCAGCCGAGTTTTTCAATCTCTTTACGGAATTCCAGCGATAGCGGACGCCACTTGCGGATTTCCTTCCCGGCTTTAATCAGCTTCAGAATGGCTTCCTCAATCTCCGGATTAGCCAGGGCTTCGGCGAAAGCCATCCCACCGGAATGTCCGTATCCAAGCGTGGACAACCTGGGCAGGTTCGAAAGCGGCTCCATAGCACCGACCACGCGGGGGAGATATGTTCTCAGCAAATAGTCCGTATGGTCCGTTAAGAAATCCTCATACTCGTCCGCCTTCATCCAGTCGCCTTCGATGAACTGGTGAGCCTTATTAGCGTCAACGCCGTGACCCGGCCACCTGTACGGTCTGGGGTCAAGTATTTCAAGGGCGGTACCTGAAACGAACCCGGGCAGAAAGAAGAGGGCATCCGGCTGAAGGTAAACTACCGCTTTCTTGAAAGCATCAACCCATTTATCGTAATCATAAAAAGCTGTCTCGAACGGTATCCCTGCATACTTCATCGGGAAATAGTCGAATACCATCTCCACAGGCACTCTGTCCGGTATTTTCAGGCTGATTGTGTCATCTATCCTGTTCAGTCTCTCCCGATAGAGCTCTTCCGCAGTTTTTTCCATGTTCCTTTACACCTTTATTATCTAGTTATAGACTCCGTACTCGTGGGAAAAGTCAATCATTGCGTGGAGGTTCTCCGGTTTTACCTCGTCCAGGGAACTCCGCGACGATACCATCAGACCGCCGTTCTTACCTACCTTGTCGATAAGTTCCTTTACACAGGCTTTCACGTCGTCGGGCGTCCCTGTCTGGAGAATAGAAGCAGGGACGTTACCCCTGAAACAGATGTGGTCGCCGAGTATTTCCTTTGCCCGGAACATATCGGTAGAATCGAAGTGAGCGAGGGCTTTACCCTCGGGTATATCGAAAAGATACTCGATACGCGCGTCATAATTACCCTCGAAGAATATGCAGGGAGTGCAGTCTTCTTCTATCAGGCCTTTTATTACCCTTAAAAGGTAGGGCCAGTAAAATTCCTCGAACTGTGGCAGGGACATAAAGCCATCGGCTCCGCGGTGCAGCGCCATAAATACCCGGGGATTTCCGCTTGCCTTCACCATCGCCACTCCGCCGGATATCATTCCCGGTACAATCCGCTCGCAGACTTCGTGGATTTTATCCGGGTGCCGGTATAAATCGAGCATCGAGCCGCGCATTCCCCTGATGAAATCCGAAATAAGGTCGAAAGGCGCTCCGGCACCGGCGCGGTTGTACATCGGGAATCCTAACTTTTCCAGTTCATCGTTAAAAGCCATCATTTTCGGCTGCCACTTTATTAGCTCGCGCCCGGCCTCCTGTAGTTTTGCGATTGCCTCGGCTATCTCCGGTTGCGCCAGCGCCTGGGCCAGGACCGGTACCGTATTGAACCCGAAACCTCTTCCCAGTCCTCCCAGCCGGGGGAAATTTTCAAAAGCCTCCAGCTCGTTGTAAGCACGGGGCATAAAGATACGCCATAGAAAGTCCGTAGGGTCATCGAGTAAAACATCATACTCGTCTTCTTTCATTACTTCCAGTTCTACAGACTGGTGGGAATGATTGGAAGGAACGCCGTGTCCGGGCCACCTTACATTTTTCGGACCGAGTATTTCATAGACCGTGCCGGGGAAAAACGAATATGTCTGAACGACATCCGGTTTGAAGTCGAGGAGTGTTTTCTTGTACGCCTCCAGCCAGGCATCGTAATCGTAGTAGGCAGCCTCGTTGCTGATTCCGGTATAACCCGCCGGGAAATAAGCGGGACTTACCTGTACCGGCACCATGTCCGGTATCTTCATATGGATAGTATCCATTACTCTTTTATCCCGCTCGGCGTATAACTGTTCGGCTGTTTTTTCCATGGTTGCCTCCTGGCGTGGTTATACTTTCAATATATATTACACCCCCGCGAACGCTATTTCATGAATAAATAGAATTTATAAAGTCCGTCGGGGGTGATATTATTAATGCTGTTTCTGTGAGTAGCCGTATGGAACCCTCTGTGGTACATCATCATTACAGAAAACCGGATAATGAACGCTGCATACAATATAAGGCAGGTTATACCGGAGTCCGCCTTCAGCGGACTCCGTCAGACAACTACTTTTGAAACCGGTTGCCGGTTTATTTGAGTAATAGAGTTCCTCAGGGCTTTTCAGGTTATACGCCTATCCATTCCTTGGCAAGAGCTACACCTGTCATAGCGTCGCGCCCGTATGCATCGGCACCGGAGTATTTCTTTATCTCGTCGTCAATCTGACCGCCGCCTATCATTATCTTCACTTTATCTCTCAGACCGGCTGCAGATATTGCATCTACGGTTTCTTTCATGGAATCAAATGCCAGGGTAAGGAATCCACTCAGAGCGACAACCGGTGCCCCGGTTTCTTTGATTTTGTCAACGAATGTCTGCGGCGGAACGTCTACGCCGAGGTCATAGACTTCAAAACCGCTCACGTCAAGCATGAAAACGACGATATCCTTGCCGATATCATGTATGTCACCGGCGACGGTACCTACGATGCATTTACCTATTCGCTCGGTCTCGACTTCCGCCTGGAGCTTGGGCTTGATTATCTCCGCTACCTGCTTGAATATCTCGCCGGAGTAAATAAGCTCGGGCAGGAAATAAGTGCCGTCGGCGAACCGCGCTCCCACTATTTCCATTCCTTTCTTGGCTTCCATCAAGACATTGTTAGGGTCGGTCCCGCCATCCAGCTTGTCCTGCGTCATTTTTATTGCGTCATTCTCTTTAAGTTCCGCAATCGCATTCGTTAATTCTTCAGCCATCTGTTGTAATCCTCCATTACTATTTTAATTTTTTATATTCCTAATACTATACCATTAAAGCATCACATATGACCAATATTAAAGCATAAAATCCGCCGCTTGTATATATCTGCTTTTTCCCGGAGATTTATAATCAGGAATATACTCCGTATTCCCTTGTAAAGTCAACCATTATCCGGATATTTTCAGGTCTGGCTTTATCTATGACACCGCCGGCGGCGAGAATAAAACCGCCGTCCTTACCGGCGACATCTATCAGCTTCCTGCAATATTCCTTCACCTCATCTTCGGTACCGGTATTCAGCAGACTGAGAGGTACGTTCCCCAGAATACAGGCGGTCCTGCCCATTATTTCTTTTGCCTTTCCCATATCCGTGAAATCGAAGTGCCAGGCTGTCCTGCCTTTCGGTAATTCATTAATGTAATCGAGTCGCGACTCATACCCGCCTTCGGCAAACAAGAAAGGAAACGCTCCCTCATTAATAAGTCCCATAATCACATCCCTGAGGGTTGGCCAGTAGAATCTTCTGAACTGCTCATCGGACATAAATCCGTCGGCGCCCTTGTGAAGAGGCAGCATTACAAGGGGTCTCCCGGATGCCCTTGCCGCTGTCACTCCCATCTTTACCATAATCGGCACCAGTCTTTCCATAGCTGTAATAACCTTATCTGGCTGGCGGTACAGGTCTATTGTAAGTCCCCGGGTACCCCTGAGAGTATCTGAAAGGACATCGAAAGGAGCCTTGCTGTAACCACCGGCAAAGAGGGTAATCCCATTTGCCACGATTTCGTTATCGCATTCGCTGACAGCCTGTCTCCATTTCAGGGCTTCTTCTCCCGCCCTCATAAGAGCCTCGAGCGCAGTCCTTACCTCCGGAGTCCCCCATGCTGTCAGGTAAGCGCTTGTGAACGGCAGTTCGATAGTACTTTCAACCGCCGACAGTGTCGAGAAAGGCTCGAGTTTCCCGAAGATACGGGGCATAAACGTCCTCATCATAAAATCTGAAGGGTCATCGATAAGCTCGTCATACTCATCCTCTTTCATATATTCTCCCTCGACGCACTGGTAGGGAGAATCGGGAGCGGCGCCGTGACCGGGCAGGAGATAGAGCTTATAGTCAAGGATTTCATACGCCTTTCCGGGTCCGGGCGTGCCCGAGCCGCCGTACGTATCCAGTCTGTAATCAAGCATGGCTTTCTGCCAGGCTAAGGTAAGTTTGCTATAGTCATGGACTACTTCTTCAGCGGTAATCCCGGCTTCGTAGGCAGGAAAGAAACCGATATTCATATATATCGGTACTCTATCTGGTACCTCCAGCTGCAGGGCGGCTTTCAGACGCCTGATACTATTGCGGTATTCTTTTTCTGCTGTGGCATTTTTGAAGTTTATTCCCGGGGGTGACATCCAGATTTCGAACAGGTTTTCCAGCTTTTCTTCCGGCGATAGACCATCCAATGTTCCCACCTCCTGTTTCTTTAACTATACGGAGCCCGGTTACGAATGTTTCCTTATTAATTACCTCGAGAGAAGCACCTGATGGCAGATTTTAGGTTATACAGGGCCGACTGTCAACATTTTCAAGCAATGGTTCTGTTTGCATTTGGTTGGTTTCCTTCTGTCATTGCGAGGAGTCCGCCTCTGGCGGACGACGCGGCAATCTATATTAATCGAGTTTGCCAACTAAAATCGAATAGTACCCAAGCGAACGTGAAGATGGTTTAACTTCAGGGTGTCAGCCCGAGTATGGAACCTAGCTGTGACGGCGTGTATTTACCGGGGTGCTCGCTGTTTTGGGCCATTTCAAGGGTAATTTTCAGGAGCATCTCGTTAATCGGAGCCTGGCGTCCCAGCCTCTCTGCCAGTCTCACCACCTCGCCGTTCAGAAACTCCGTCTCTACACTACCCTGCTCGCGCGCCAGGCTCTGCCATGTCGAACTCTGCGATTCTGTAGTCAGGCTGCCTTTTAGTGGCTGAGTTATTTCCGGCCATTCCTCGGAGACCTGCGCCTGCGATACCCACCTGATACTTGCCTGGGTAAGAAGTTCTTCAAGTTCCTGTCTCGCAGCATTTGCTATAAAGCCCGTGTCATCCCAGCTTGCGTTCGTTATTGCTCCGATTGCGTTACCCAGGTTAGCCATAAGCTTGCCCCATTTGTAGGGTATTGCATCCTCGGTTACTTTTACGTAGAAACCCGCTGTGCGCAGGCACGTAGCGACTTCTTCGGCGAGTTCGTCTGTCCCGTTCGGATAGCGGGAGATGATATACCAGCCGGGCGGGTCGCGACGGGCGGTAACCGTCCCGTCCACCAGGTATTCGGCACCCACCCTGACCATCACCGAATACACCCTGGGGAAAAGTTCGGACGCTATTTCCTCGTTCCGTACTCCGTTCTGGACACAGAATACGGGTATATCTCCCACCTCTTTCTTAAGCTCTTCCATGGCTTCCTCGGTGTTCTGTCCCTTCATACACAGCAGGATGACATCATTCTCTTGAAAATCTATCTCTCCCGGACTCGTTACCGCCGGTATTTCCAGCGAGTAGTTTCCGGTGGGAGTAATCAACTGTAATCCTTTTTCATTTATTGCCTCGACATGACCGGGACGCCCGATTAGTATCACGTCGTGGCCGGTACGCGCCAGGTGTCCTCCGGTTACACAACCTATTCCCCCGGCTCCGTATATAATAAGTCTCATAATTCCCTCCGAATCGGCATTCGCCCATACCGTGCTATTTCTTTTCCGCCGGGGCGGGCGGGTTCTGCGGAGCCGGCGGCCTGCCACCGGGCGCAAATGTCCTGGTCTGAAGCGGCTTGCATATAATTTCCGTAATATGAAATTCGTTGAACTTGGTTGAAGTGGAAGCGATTGCCACCACCGCGGTATCCGAACCCCTGCCGCTTCCCGATACGGCGATTACTTTTTCGCCGATATCCAGGCAGCCTCCGTCGGCTGCCATCAGGATAATCTCCACGCAGACTTTCATTCCCTGGCAGAAGACCCTGAGCATGTTGGCCAGCGTGGTAGAAGCTTTACTTCCGTAAAAATTCTCGGTGTGGAACAACATCGTGCCGAAGTGGACGCGGTGCCCTTTCTCCGCCAGCTCTTCAACCAGCTCCGGCGGGAAACGCTGGGCTTCGCCGAATCCGTACTGGTGCGGAATCACCACCAGCTTTATCCCGCTGCCGGCATAACTTTCGGCAGCCAGGCGGGCGGTGTCTCCCCGCGTAGAAGCCAGAATGATTTTATTTATCCCCCGGGCTTTTGCCCGTTCCAGGGCAAGCCTGAGCGTTTCTTCCGTGTTATCCGGACCGAACTCCTCGAAATAAGTTATCTTCTCTTCCATATTTTAATATGACCTCCCTATAATTTCCCTTTAAGCTTGTTGTACGTCTCTTTAATGGCTTCAGGCACAACCCTGGTATCCGATATAACAGTCATGAAATTGGTATCGCCGTTCCAGCGCGGCACAATATGAGAATGGACATGGTCGTCGATTCCGGCGCCGCCGACCTTGCCCAGGTTCATACCCAGGTTAAAACCGTCAGGACCGAACTCTTTCCTGAGTACATCTACACAGCGACTGACAATTTCAAAGTGCTCGCAGCGTTCTTCAGGAGTGAGTTTCTCAGGGCTGTCCACATGCCGGTAAGGGGCTACAATCAGGTGACCCGGGCTGTAAGGATAGAGGTTCAGCATAACGAAATTCAATTCTCCCCGGTAAAGAATATTATATTCCTCGTCTTTATCTTCTTTAGGACAATCACAGAAGATGCAGCCTTCCGGCTTCTCCATTTTTATATACTCCATCCTCCAGGGTCCCCATATATGCTCCATATAAACCCTCCGGGCAAATTTACCCTATCCGCTATTTTATTCCACCACTTCTCCCGCCGTCAAAGTGTTTTTAAAATAGTTCTTTTCGGTTTTGGTTGAACAAAGTACTCACCCCCTTAATCCCCCTCTCAAACAGTTCTATGTATTGAGATTCTAAGGTTCGCCTGTTTGAGAGGGGGAGAGATTGTTGAGAGGGGGCTTCGCCCCCTCTCTCTTTTACACCCCTCTCCGGCCAAGAGAATTTTCTTTACCTTATATCAGTTCAGGCTGGAGAGGAGTCAGGGGTGAGATAAAAAATTGCCCGACGAATACAAATAATAGCCTTTAAAAGCCATTGTAAAAAACCTGTTTTTGCACTATAGTTTACTGAGGTTATGGGACAGAATACCTCATCAGGCGAATCAATCACCTTTCTGGGTACCGGCGGCGGCAGGTTTATGATTATCAGCCAGACAC
>CAZIYN010000105.1:0-2064 GCA_964543495.1 uncultured Dehalococcoidales bacterium
TATTGGGGGTGGGTAACGCTCTCAGACCCGTTGCAATCTCTATCCTGTTGGCGAGCTTGACCGCCATCGTATTGAGCAGAGAATCTATCGAGTAATGCCCCATCAGCATGTAGAAGCCCTCTTCATATGCCTCGGCCGCCACCTCCTGGGGCATTTCCTGCTGCTTGAGATGGTACTTATCGTATTCCACCACCGGGTCCGGTATTCTTATTCCGGTCACGATTACCGATTTCGCCCCCGGCATTAGGTCTTGCGGACTGTGTCCCGCCGGGGCTCCTTCGAAGCGGTCGACCGATGCTATACCGACGATATCGGCACCCATCTCTTTAGCCAGCTTTTTTATACTGCTGCTTGTAATTTCAGCCATATATCTACCTCGCTTGCCCTATTTCTTCCCTGCTTCTTTTTTCTTATCTTTCTTCTGCTTGGGTTTCTTCACGTTTTTTCTTCCCTTACTACCCATCTCTAACCTCCGTATTATGTGAATCCGTTATTTCACTCCTGTTTTCCAGACACAGGAAAATAACCCACCCGACTACGAGAACAAATAGTATCAGTACCCACCATCCACTCCTGTGCTTTTTCTTTAATGTCCACTCTGCAATATTCAGTCCCACTACAGCCGGTATCACGATCATAATCATAACACTGATAAATGATAGCAAATCCCACGTCTGGGTAGTCCTGAACGGATTAAATCCGGAATCTGAGGAGAGAGTTAATATCAGAATAATATCAATTATATATCCCGCTACAAAAGAAACAACAAATCCGAGTATTACCGTCCAGTTCAAATGCTTGTTTAGCCATTTTTTCATCTATTAACGTCTCACCCCGCAAATACTAATCTGAACTGCCTACCCGATTATACCGGAGACGAATCCGTAAATCAGTCCGCCGATAACCATAATAATCCCCAGGGCTAATAAAACCCAGTGCCACCATTTTACACCCATTTAACCACCTTTTTTATACGAGGTTTTTACCGGAATCTCTAATTATCCCTGAATAATAAACTTCCTCTGCCTTTATTAAATAATATTACGATTCTATATTGAAATCCCATCCCCTTGTATTCACCTGCCCTTTTTACTAATTATCATTTTGTCATTCCGGCGAAAGCCGGAATCCAGAATCCATTTTATCTGTTAACTTCTCCCTTTTATAAAGAGCTTGTCCTGAGACTTCGGCGTGAGCTCAGTCGAACGCTTCCCGAAGGAGAGACCGAGAAGGATTTCCTATATCCACCGCGTCCTTTTACTCCGGCTCTTCGCTGAGGTTGTTACCGGCATTTTTTCATCCGTGAGATACTCTTCCACCAGCGCCCAGAAATTCTCGCGGTCGGCTCCGGTGACCACCGCCTGCTCGTGGGCTTCACTCAATGCCACCGGGTACCCCTGCCCTCGCTCGCACTGGTCCAGTATCAGACTGTGCGTCAGTTCGAGTAATTCCTTATTCGATGCCACCCACTGCGGGATCTCAATTCTGGCTATCTCATCGTCCAGCTTGATATAAAAGAAATGTATCCTGTGTTCCCCGTACCGCTTTTGGACTATGTTCGACTGAGTAATGAACAAAGCCGACCTCTCTCCCTCTTCAAGCAGGTTACCGAATAAGTCCCTGTCCAGTACTCCGGCAACGCCGTCGCATTCCCTTGTCATACACTCCCGGCAATGCTTATCGGTATCGAGAGGGTTGTTCGGGCAGACCGCCACCTTCAGCGCGTTGACCACATCCGTTCCGCGGGGATGGCTGATATAGCTGACGAAGGCGAGTTTCCTATCTCCGTTAAGCTCCTTCAGCCTCCTGAGACATTGAAGGAATCCCTTTTCAAGCAGGATATCGCCGACGAAGTCCGGATAGGCCTCAAGTCCCCAGAGAATCAGGGTGCCGTCCAGCAGTGCCAGTGAACAGCTTCCCGGCTGTGTCTTTCCCGCAAGCTCAGCCAGCCGTCCGCACTCGTCCACGCCGCGCTTGATTCCCAGCAGTGCTCCTTCGATTACTCTCTCATTCCCCTTGACTCCGGGCTAGGCAATAACCAGGGCCTCGTCACCGGCGTAAAGG
>CAZIYN010000105.1:2074-7946 GCA_964543495.1 uncultured Dehalococcoidales bacterium
GGCTGGGAATGTTCTCCAGTTCCGCTCCTGGACTCGCCCCGTAACTCAGGACGGCACTTCCGGTATTAATCAGGCAGCACCTTGCCGCCTGGTGGCGGTCGATATCTATATGCGAACCGTCTACCGCGATAACCGTGAAATCGTAAGGTGCGGGTGAAATCGGATAGTTAAGGTCGAGTCCGTCGACGATGTCGGCTACTAGCCAGGTAGTCTTGCTGGATGAAATTTTTTCTTTCAGCGATTCGATGTCTTCCGATTGTTCACGCACCGTCCGAAGGGCATACCCGATACGCTCCTGCCTTCCGCTGAGCTCGGCTTTCAGCCTGGAAAGCATTTCTCCGACCTGTGAGACTACCCTGGTTAAATCTAAAGACATTACTCACCTTTTATAGCTCAGTTTGCATTTGGTTGGTTTCCTTCTGTCATTGTCAGGAGTCCGCCTCTGGCGGACGACGCGGCAATCTATATCAATCGGTTCTACCAACCAAAACCGAATAGTACCCTTTTTTTCAGGCTTGCTATCGGGTCGATTCCTCTATCCACTTCAGATAATCGGGATTCCCTTTCTCAATCGGAAAGGAGACTATGCAGGGGACATCGTATGAGTGCAGTTCCTTTACCCGCTCTATAACCGCGTCGGCAAGTCCGTCTCTGGTCTTGACGAACATGGCCACCTCGCCTTCTTCCTCCACGGTGTCCTCCCAGCGGTATACCGATTTTATGGGAAGTATGTTCACGCAGGCAGCCAGTCTTTCTTCAACGAGCGTTCGCCCGATTTCCCGGGCTTCATTTTCATCACCGGCGGTGATATAGATAGAGCAGTATCTCATTATTATCGCCTGCCCGTCTTATTTGAGGATACCTTTTACGATTGTGTCCACCGCCTCGTCCTCGTCGAGCCCCCTCGCCATCAGTGTCTCCACCTGCCTTTTGTCTATACTGCCGATAGCCGCCTCGTGAGTCACCTTCGCCTTATCGTCCGTCACGGAAACTATCGGGATTGCCACGGCTATCGCGTCTTTCCCGTTTACCAGCTCCATGCAGTCCACGTGTCCCCTGGCTTCGGGGGCGTTCCCGTAGGTCTCTCCCCTTACCTCGGCTTTAGCTTTATCGCTCAGGACCAGCCGGCTCTTCGCCAGCCCCCTCGCTCCGGCGCCGTCGAGGTGTATCTTCTCGAGGATGTTAATCTCGTCATTCTTCTTGCCGTAAGCCTTTACAATCAACTCGGCGACTCCATCTTCCTGGCAGAATACCTCGAAGTCATAGTTGAGCTTGCCTACAAGACCGTCGCTTATCGTCATCGCGCTCTGCCAGACCCCCCCTTTACCCACTTTCACCACCGCCTTCGGAATTACCTCTATTCCGCCGCTTTCGCCGTGGTAATGCGTCTCTTTGTAATCGAACCTGGCGTTTTCTCCTATATTAATATCGGCGTCCATTTTGTGGACGACTTTAACGGCATTGGGGAAAATACAGTGGGCGATTACGCTTATCTGGCTGTTTTTCTGCGCGTCCACGTCCATAATAATTTCCTGGAGGCCTGTCTCCGGCAGGACGCCGAAACAGAGGTGGACGGGTTTTTCAATCTTCGTTCCCTTTTCAACCACCATCTTTATTTTTACGCCGGTCTCAATCTCTTCCGTATCTATCTTCAGCCCGGGTATTCCTTCCAGGCCCAGCACTTTATTCTCATGAATAACCAGCCTGGCTTCGCCTTCGTTCGTCAGCGATTCCCTGTTACCACCGGCTTTCTCATAAGCATCTATAATTCCGGCGTATTCCTTTTCAATCGAACGTCCAATCATATCCTTTTACCTTCTATCTATGCCGCCGGCAGGTTTTCATCCACCGGCTCGTTTATATGTACGCAGCTCTGGCAGTTTTCCTTGAACCACACGCTCATCTCATCCGGCAGACCGGTTCTCAGGATGCTGCCGGCACAGAGCACGGATACTCTGTGAGCCATTTCCACCATCTGCTCGCTGTGAGTAATCATCAGCACCGATGTCCCCTGCCTGTTCATCTCTTCTATACTGTGCAGGATAACCGGCATCGACATTATATCGATACCCGAATCGGGCTCATCCAGTATGGCGAGCTTCGGTCGCATTGCTATCAGCGATGCCAGTTCGACCCTCTTCCTCTCGCCTCCGCTGAGCGTAGCGTCCACATTCCTGTTCAGGTAACGTGCCGGCTCCATACCCACCATCTGCAGGCATTCGTATATCCGTTTAAGTCCGGGTTTGCTCCCGCTCAGGCTGAGGTAGTCGAGTACGCTTAATCCCTCGAACCTCGCCGGCTCCTGCCAGCCCAGGCTGATGCCTCTTTTCGCCCTTTCCGAGACCGACATTCCGGTGATATCCTCGCCTTCGAAGATGATTTTCCCGGCGGTAGGATGGTAGCCGTTGGAACCCATAATCAGGTAGGCAAGAGTGGTTTTCCCCGTGCCGTTTTCTCCCAGCACGCCGTGTATCTCGCCCGGCTCGATATGCAGGTTCAGAGCGTTGATTATGGGCTTTTTATCTATGCTTAAAAATAAATTCTCTACATCAAGCATGGTTCTTCCTCCGGTCCGCATTACGGTAAATACTCGATAATTCCGCAACAGGTAGACGGATGCCACCTCAAGTATAATAAATCAAACGCTCTAACTCAAGAGTAATACTTTTTATAACTTATTATATGATTTATTAAATCCCATCCCCCTGTATCCCTTCAGGGAGAATCCTTCAGGATGAACCCCCTTCCCCTTAATAAAAGTCTTGTAGTATAAGTCTTGTTTTTAGTTCTTTTTGTCATTCCAGCGAAAGCTGGAATCCAGAAATCGTACCTGACCGCACCATCTTGAATACCGACTTCCGTCGGTATGACGACTTTTAGTACAAAGCCCTTGCAAAGGATAAAGGCGAATTGTTTTTTATGAAAGGGACTTACGCCCCTCTTTACACCTACTTCTCTCTATACAGTCAATAGCACTCGTGTCTTTCTAAACCCAAATCAGAATAGACCCATCGATAATTTCTGAAAAATTAGACTGCTTTCCGGTAAGTCACCCTCATATAATCAGGTATTTATACAAGTGACGAATTTCTGAAGTATGTTAGTCCATTTTTGAAGCACCCCCTTGCCTTTTTAAGGAGAGGGGGTGCTTCGTAACCGGGGGAGAGGATTAATAAATTAGGATAATATGTAATAAATAATGTATTATTACTGCTTAGGAAGCATAGTCCTGCGCGGAAAGGAATCATTTAAGCCATGGCAACAAGAAAAATCGGTAATATAAAATTGATTTACAGCAGCAGCGAGACCGCTACCGCAAACCTGATTGCCGAAGCCATTGAAAAATCCCTCCGGCTCGCCGGGGAACTCTGGGGACTCGACCCTCCCGCGGACTGCCGTATATACGTAATGACCTCCTGGCTCGGTTTTATATTTCACTCTTCCCCGTTTGTGTGGAAACCGGTACTGGCGCTGACGTTTCCGCTCTGGCTTTCCCGTATCCGCCGCACCTGGAGATACAGCGCCGCCTGGACACAGCGCTACGGGCTGAGAGCAGCCATCGGCATCAAGCCCGGACGCCTTATCGAGAAGAGTGACAGGAGCGTCGGCGTGAGGATGTTTGTCGAAGAAAAAGACCCCGATATGAATGTACGGCAAGTAGCCTGCCACGAGATTGTCCACGCCTGTTCGGCCCATCTCTGGCTCCCCGTCTGGCTTAATGAGGGAATCGCCACGATAACCGCGGATAAATTCCTGGAAAGGCAGACTATCAGGGACGATACCCTGCAGTTTGTAAAGGAATATCAGCCCAAGAAATCTCCCCCTACCTACCGCGAATTGTCGCGGATGAGCGGAGAAGCTATCGCCTACCACGGCAGCCGCTCCTACTGGCTGGTAAGGTTTCTTGAAGAGGAATTCCCCGGTTTTCTTAAAGAAGCGCTTACAGAGAACATGGACTCGGGAGCAATCCGCGACGAATTATCCGCCGAACTCGAAATCGAACCGAGAAACTTCTGGCAGGAGATAGACGATATCGTAACCGACTATTTCATGGATGATGAAGAAGCCCGCGAGTAACCGGATACTATCCCCTCTGCGATACCATCAATCTCAACTTTCCACTTGACTTTCTAACAAGACAAGCATAAAATTAATTCGATATATATCGAATTAATACAGGGGCTTTATAAATGGAAGATACGGGCGCCGAACTACTGGGATTCTTTAAAGCTCTGGCCGATGCTAACCGTTTGAAGATTGTCGGTCTGTTAGCGCAGGGTGAATACGCCGTCGAGCAGATAGCCGAGATGCTGGACCTGCGTCCTTCGACGGTCTCCCACCACCTGAGCAAGCTTTCGAAAGCCGGTCTGGTGAGTGCCCGCCCGGAGAGTTACTACAACACGTACCGTCTGGAGACCGATGTGCTCGAGTCTATGTCCCAGCGGCTGCTGGCTCGGGAAACGATGCCTGCGGTCACCGCCGATATAGATATGGACGCCTATGACCGTAAGGTGCTCAATACTTTCTGTGATTCCGAGGGGCGTATTCTGCAGTTCCCCGCGCAGAGAAAAAAATTCGAGGTCATCCTGCGGAATGCAGCCGGGGCTTTTAAATCCGGGAAACGCTATAAAGAAAAGCAGGTCAACGAAATACTGTCTTTTTACTCCGATGATACCGCCACTCTGCGGCGCGGTCTGGTAGAACACCGGATTATGGAGCGGGAAGGCGGCGGAGGCGAATACTGGCTGCGTGATAACCGGGGGAAATAAGGAGTTACCGTGAATTCACCACTGGAGTTGAAAACAGAGCGGCTTTTGATGAGACCTTTCACTATGGATGACGTAGATGACGTGCTTGAATACAACAGCGATCCGGAAATACACCGATATGGAGTGTACATCCCGCTGCCTCCATACACGAGGAAGACCATCGAGGACCTGGTGGCAATGTTTTCGAATCCGCCGGACTCGCAGGGAATATTACAGATGTTCGCTGTAGTGCTGGACGGCAGGGTAATTGGAGAAATATGCGTAAATCAGCGCCATGAGGACCGCCGGAACGACCGCGCGGAGCTTACCTATACTCTTTCCCGCAGCCACTGGAATAAAGGGTTGGCCACTGAAGCTGCCCGGGAGGCAATGGACTGGGTTTTTCAAAACTACCCTGTCAACCGCATGTATGCCTGGAGTGACCCGAGAAACATCAGTTCATGGCGGGTTATGGAAAAACTTGGTATGAAATACGAAGGCCGGTTAAGAGCCCATACAAAATGGAACGGCACTTTTCGTGACCGGGTTTACTACGGAATCCTTCGTGACGAATGGAAAGCTAAACTCTCGGAGTCACAGGTATAAGAGGTTTTAATCTATGCTCCCGATTCTGGCAAGTGTATTCGTAATATCCTTTTCAGGGGTCCTCCAGCCGGGCATTATGATGGCCGTGGCGATAGCCAAGGGATATAAATCGCCCTGGGCCGGCGCCTGGATGTCCCTTGGACATGCCGTAATTGAAGTCCCGTTAATCTTTCTCATCTACTTCGGTTTCGGCCGGTTCTTCCAGAACACGGTATTTCAACTGGTGCTGAGCCTGCTCGGCGGCGGGATGATTATCTGGATGGGCGTGGCGATGTTCCGCGCCCGCAAAGCTGTAGCTCTTCAGGGTAAAGACCTCCCCTATAACTCTTTCACGGCGGGTATCCTCACCAGTGTTCTTAATCCCCCTTTTTGGTTGTGGTGGGCGGCAATCGGCGGAATGCTGGTAATGAGGATTGTGGACTACGGCTTGGGGGGACTTATTTCCCTGACGCTGGTACACTTGCTCTGCGACCTCGTCTGTCTTCTCCTGATTTCAGTCCTCATCTACAGGACGCGGG
>CAZIYN010000106.1:0-7921 GCA_964543495.1 uncultured Dehalococcoidales bacterium
GGCTGTCGCCATTTCCCTTTCTCCTGGACTGTGGGATAGGAATCTTTCGCTTCCACACTCCAGCAAAGGATAATTGACGTTATTACCTATACCTTCTCATCTTAGCTGTAAATCTGAGTTAATCAACTTGGCGCAAACTCCGGGCAAAAATCGATACAAGTATGGTTGATATAACAAGAAGCATAGCCAGCCCGCCGACTGCCCATTGTGCTCCTATTGCTGCCGCCAGAATGCCAGCAATAAATGCTCCGAAGCTTGAAACACCCAGTTCCATTCCGTATAGACTTAATACTCTGCCGCGGTACTCGTTCTTAGTATAACTTTGCAGCAGGGTTAGCGGCAGTATTACCTGTCCGGCCTGACCTAAACCGACTATAACCACAATAATTATGGATAAGTGGTAGGAAGTAGAGAATGAGAATGCCATCAAAGCAATTCCAAGCAACAGACCTGTCCCCAGCAGCAGTATACCGCGCTTTTTACCGGGCAACGAGGCAAGCACCAGCGCTCCGGCCATAGCTCCAATGCCGGTAACGCTCTGCAGTAGTCCGAGGCCGGTAGCATCCACTTTAAGGATATCTTCGGTGAAAATAGGAAGTAGACTGCGGAATGGCATGAAGCAGAAAACGAGGCACATTACAAAGCCCAGAGTAACCGCAAGCAGATGTTCCTCCTTGATATATACCAGCACATCTTTGATATCCGCAAATACACTGCCGTGCTCGCTTGTCGATTCGCTTGCTTTCGGTAGAAACATCCATAAAACCGCACCCAGTCCATATAAAAAAGTCACAGTGTAAAAGACACTATCGAAACCAATAGTGTCAACCAGAAGTCCTGCCAGAGCCGGGCCCATTATCAACGCCGTGTTCTGTGTAATCTGGTTTAGAGACATAGCATTTGTAAGGCGCTCCTGTCCTACCAGGTCGGGAATCATCGCCAGGCGTGCCGGTCCGATCGCGCAGGTAACTATACCGTTTAGCGCGAAGGAAACCATTAGAATCCACCAGGAACCGGCGTGTTCGGCACTAAGATAGCCGGACGTGATGCTAACGGCAACCCAGAGAGAACCAACCATCATCGTGAACAGGCCTATTAATACGATATATTTCTTCTGTAACCTGTCGGCTATTACTCCAGCGAAAGGGGAAAAGAGCAGGTAAGGTATCGAACGTGCTAAAGGCAGCATTCCCAGGAGGGCCGGCGAAGCGGTTAAGCGGTACAGGAGCAATGAATTACATAACTGGACCATACCCATCGCGCCGTAATCGGTCAGCCGGGTTCCGATAAAAAGGCGGAAATCCGGTACTTTCAGAGACTCAAAAATCTTGGGAACGTGCATGGCGCTATCTCATTTTATGCTATCTATACTGTTTTAACGTGCTTTATTTCAAGATTGAGCACCCATTGAATAGTTCCGGAAAAGATTATATCACTTAATTCCTGACACCGCTAATTATTAAAATCACTCTTTATAAAACTGTTTTTCTGACACTATATGTCACCCTGTTTCTCATAAGAGCCATCAACAATTACTACAATCATTTCTAATATTACCAGAGATGGATGGTCAACGAAAGGTTGAAAGTCCTGCCTATCGTCCCCCCATCTTCACAAACTGTCAACGTTGCCCACAGTTAATTCACACCGAACCAATTGTAAAGTACCCGAAAATAATTCCTCGCAGCTTTTTCTGCTATCTATTCAGGTATCTTCTCGTATATACTAATAATCGGATAAACAAACAGATATACAAAGTGGTAAAAAAGAATGTCGCAGGCTCAGGTATCGGATACGGGTAATGAGAAGATAATACCCACTTTCTGCTCGATGTGCGGCCCCACGATGGGGTGCGGGATATACTGCCATGTCAGGGACGGCAGGCTTGTAGGAATAGAAGGGATGAAGGAGTCGCCCCGGAACAGGGGGAAGCTCTGTCCCAGAGCACATGCCTCCATGCAGTGGTTATATTCACCGGACCGGCTTATGCATCCTTTAAGAAGGACAGGAGAAAAAGGCGAAGGAAAATTTGAAAAGATAAGCTGGGACGATGCAATCGGCATCATCGCCGAGAAACTGCTTGAACAGAAAGAAAAGTACGGACCAGAGTCTCTCGCTATTCTATCTCCGGCACGGAGAAGCTACAGCGATTACCTTTACCGGTTTCTTATCGTACACGGCAGCCCTAATTACGGGCACAGCGGTATCTGCGCCATACAGCGGGCTTTCGGCTATTCGTATACCATCGGGACCGGAAGACCGAACCCGGACTATGACCATGCCGATTTGATTATTATCTGGGGAGCAAATCCGGTTTATTCGGGAACGCCTCAGGGAGCACTGCGCCGAATTCTCAATGCAAAGGAGAGAGGTGCCAAACTCGTAGTTATAAAACCGCAAATGCAGCCGGATGCAGCCAAGGCGGATATGTGGGTGCCTGTCAGACCCGGCACTGACGGCGCTCTCGCCCTGGCGATGCTCAACGTGGTCATAAACGAGGACCTGTACGATAAAGAATTCGTGGAAAAGTGGTGTTACGGCTTCGATAAGCTGGTACCTCACATCCGGCAGTATTCGCCGGAATGGGCGGAGCCGATAACCGGCCTGCCAGCCGGGCAGATAAGAGAGCTCGCCAGGCTTTACGCCACGACAGAGAAAGCCTGCATCAATACCGGGAACGCTTTCGACCAGGCTGTCGATTCTAATAATGCGGTCAGGGCGGTTGCAATATTAATCGCCATCACCGGGCATCTGGACAGGAAAGGGTGCAATACCGTCGTATCGACAGGTGGCGGGATGCCACGTGTTAAAACGGTACATCTCAGGGAAAGATATACCCGGGAAATGGTAGAAAAGCTGGTAGGACCGGAGATACCGGTCTGTTTCCAGCCTTTTATCGAAGGTACCTCTTCCGCATACTACAAATGTCTGGACAGCATCCTTACAGAAAAACCATACCCCATAAGAGCGGTAATTTCTCCGGGCAGCCAGCCGACCGTGATTACCCGCGGTACCGGACGCGTGATTGAAGCTTTAAAAAAACTCGAGTTCTTCGTGGTGACGGACGTTATGAGGAACGCTTCAATGCCGTGGGCGGATATTGTGATGCCAATTGCCACCATGTACGAATCCGACCATCCATTCGAGGGAGGAATGAACTGGCTGATGGCTCGCAACCAGGTAATCGAAAGAATGGGCGATTATAAATCAGACTACGAGTTCTGGCTAGACCTGGGAGTAAAGATGGGGTACGGGGAAGACTTCTGGAACGGCAGTATCGAGGACTGTATGGACTACCAGCTGGAAAACTTCGGTATCACGATGGAAGAGCTGCGTTCTCACCCAACAGGTATTACATACAATGGAGGTTCGCAGGAATATGAAAAATATGAACGTATCTTTTCATCCAGAAGCCCCCGGCTCGACCATGCACCTTACCTGCCCCAGGGTAAGGTGGCGATTTATAACACCAGCTTCGAGGAGAATGGTTTTAATCCGCTTCCGGAATGGGTAGAACCGCCCGAGAGTCCCACGGCAACGCCCGAGCTGCTCGATAAATTTCCGCTCATATTTTCCGATACACATACTTCCGAGGTCTATAACGCGGGCTGGCTCCGTAACGTGCCTTACCTGCGAGAGATTCAGCCCGACCCCTGGATACACATCAATCCGGCAACAGCCGGAGAACGGGGAATTATAGACGGCGATTGGGTAGAAGTGGAATCACCCCACGGCAAGATGCGAGCCGTGGCGAAATACTTCCCGGGTATCCGCCCCGATACGGTAATGGGTCTCCAGGGATGGTGGCAGGGCTGTGAAGAGATGGACAAGGAAGACTATCCGCTTACCGACGGCGGCGCCAACACCAATAATCTGTACAGTACCGACCCGGAAAAGGCATTCGACCCGCTTGTAACCGCTATGCCTAAACAGACTCTTGTCCAGGTAAGAAAAATCGAAAATCCGGAAAGGACTACGAGGCAGTAATGAGCACGCAGTACGGTTTTTACTTCGATGCCGACAGGTGCATTAACTGCCATGCCTGTGAACTCGCCTGCAAGGCCGTCAATAGCCTTGAGCTGTATGTGAGTTGGAGAAAAGTAATAGAAATCTGGCGGGGTGAATTCCCGAATGTAACGAGGACCTTCATTTCCATGTCCTGCCTGCACTGCGAAAAGCCTTCCTGCGAGCAGGCCTGCCCGAACGGGGCTGTTAAGAAACGACCGGAAGACGGAATTGTCGTGGTGGATAAAGAAGAATGTACCGGCTGCGGCGAGTGCTACTACGCCTGCCCCTTCCAGGTGCCTCAATTCGGCGCCGATGGCCTGATGCAGAAGTGCGATTACTGCCTGGGTAACGGAGGAATACCGGCATGCGTCGAGCCGTGTCCTGCCGACGCCCTGTTTTACGGCACCATGGAGGAATTATCCTCAAGAGCAAATGGTAAAAATATTGAGAAATTACCCGGAAATACAGAACCTTCCATGTATATTGCCGATAAATCGAGGATAGTAACCTCCGTTGAGAACCTCGTGATGTGATAACGGAGGACCGGCAGGACCTACCGAACGTATATCCTGGCGTTCTCCGTGAATCCGGTTACCTCATCGGCAGTCAGACCGTGAAAGGCTTCCATCTTCAATCGGTGCTCCTCTATAAGCTGAAAAAGTACGGTACCGCGTATATTGCTGTATAATTTTACCCTGATGTCCTTCGCCGCCGGGTCTGTTATATCTCCCCAGGGTTCCTCATCTTCTCCGCAGACATACCCCCAGTCAATCAGCTCATACTTAACAATACCTGTTTCCACAGACACATCTTCAGGTCTGATATACAGGTTATTGACCGCACTCTGCAGTGAAATACCGTTGAACCAGCCAATGGAGACGATAACAGCACTCGGGTCTATAGCATCAGGTGCTATAGCCAGGTGCGAGTTCCAGTAGCCCACCTGGTAGCCGGGTTCCAGAGGTCCCTGGTAGACCTTGCCGGCATAACCGTTCGACCCCTCTTCGAACCAGTTGCCGATAAGCCTGCCGGGTATATCATAATCGATTTTACCCCCCAGTGGTTCCACCTGCCGTACATTCTTCTCAAGGAGCCGGCTTCTCAAAGGTTCTATAAAATAGTCGTACGGGTCTGCGGTATGGATTTTCCAGGGTTCGGCCACGTAAGTGTCGGGATTGATGAAGCCGGGAAGCGTCATACTGTAATCGTGTACCGAAAAGTCGAACCCGTTCGTCCCGCCGTCATAGGCAATTATTTCGCCTGCCTTCACAGGAATGCGACCATACCAGCCTCGCTCGTCGTTTATCGTCCCGTTGATTTGCTCAATCGGACCCGCCAGTCTTTCCAGGTGGATGTATTCCACCTGTACATGCTCCGAATGCTCCAGGAATACTATATAATCGTTATTGTCACGTAAATACGATATATGTATGGCGTATCCGTCTGCCGGACTGTAGACGGGAAATCTTTCCAGCAGGACATCAAGGTCATTCCAGAAATAGTACTGGTGGTCGACAGGTGTTACGTGAGAGCCGAACATCAGTCCCAGGGGATAAATATATGAAATATCATCTATATCGGCAGGTGCTTCCGTTAAAAACACTTCCTCTACTATTTCAGGCTCGTCGATACCAGGTTCTTCCTGTTCATCTTCCTCTTCTACAATGCCGCTATCCCGAGGAGCTGTTTTTTCTTCAGGTACCCGAACTTCCGCAGGCGTTTCCGTCTCAATATCACCGGAGCACCCGGCAATAAGAATTATCAGGACAAGTATTAAAGATATTATTCTTTTCATCTTAGTTCTAAATTCTATCCAAAGCACGGAAGCCGAGTCAATCAGAGAGAAAGTATAACCTGAGAAATCCGGGCTGATTGACAAGAAGCGACGGCAGGCATTATTATTCTGGAATAGTCTAACTCTCATCGTATTCCAAATTTCCAACAGAAACGGAGGTATATTAATTACAGATGAGCAATTCAGATATAGTACCCAACTGGGACAAACTGGACTGGCAGGAAAAGCGGGAGATAAGATTCCAGCGCTGGCTGGACTCACCAAATGTAAAATTCGTCAGTCCGGAGGCTGAAAAACTTTACAGGGAAAGAATAACCAGGTTCATCAAAGCCCTCAAGCTTGAAGAGCCCGACCGGGTCCCGGTAATGCTGCCTACAGGAAATTTCCCTGCCTGGCATTCAGGCGGCAACTTCCATAAGATGATGTACGACTATGACTTCGTAAAGAAAGCCTGGATAAAGTACATGGACGATTTCGGAGACATGGATACCTTCTACGCCCCCGGTCTCGTCTCTTCGGGAATAATTGCGGAGGCTATGAACTCAAGGATAACGAAGCTGCCCGGTATCGGTCTGCCTGAGGACGCCTCGATGAACCAGAGTGTAGAAGGCGAGTACATGTTAGCAGATGAGTACGAATGGATTATAAGAGACCCGACCGATTATTATATCCGGGTAAACATGCCCCGTACTACCGGTCTCTTCGAACCCTTCGCCAAGCTGCCCCCGCTGCATTCACTGCGGGGTAATGCCTGGGTAAGTATTATGACGGACCCGGAAATCAGAAACGTATTCCAGACGCTGATGGACCTTGCCGATGAATATAAGAAGCAGCAGGAAGCCCAGAGAGAACTCGGCATGATAGTACTCTCACGCGGGTATCCTTCACTCCGCGGTGGCGGTCCCATGGCAGGCGCACCCTTCGACCACTTTGCGGATTTGCTTCGGGGCACAAGGGGAATCATCATGGATATGTTCCGCCAGCCAGAAAAAATACACGAAGCAATGGAAGCCAGGTTCCGGATGATGGAGACCCAGATAAAGGACTTCCCGCTGACACACAGCAGCCCTGTATGCATGATGCCTCTGCATAAGGGCGACGACATGTTCATGTCAGACGAGCAGTTCGAGGAGTTCTACTGGCCTTATCTGCGCCGGGTATGTATGGCGATGGTTGAAGAGGGGCTTATCCCGATGCCCTTCGCCGAAGGTATGTACACAAACCGCCTGAAATCGATTGCCGACACACCTAAAAGCGCCGTAGCCTGGTATTTCGACCAGACGGATATGGCAGAGGCGAAAAAAGTAATCGGAGATATCTGCTGCATCGTCGGCAACGTCCCCACCGGCGTGGTGATGAAAAGCACTCCGGAGGAAGTCAAGGAATACTGCAAGAACCTTATTGAGACCTGCGCTCCCGGCGGCGGTTACATCCTTTCGGGCGGCGCCAGCATCGATAAGGGCAATATCCCGAACCTCAAGGCAATGATGGAAGCCGCTTACGAATACGGCGTATACAAGAAATAGTATAACGCTCCGGATAATAATGCTTACAGAGGTAAGGCTGCCTGTTTAACCGCGCCTTACCTCTTGTTATAATACGGATAAATGCAGACGGTAGTAACAGGTGCTTCGGGGCACCTCGGTGCCAATCTCGTCCGGGCGCTTCTCGCCCGCGGCTGGAAGGTAAAAGCCCTTGTCCACTCCGATACCCGTGCCATTGAAGGTCTCGATGTGGAGAGAGTATCGGGAGATATCCTTGATACGGAGTCGTTGAAAAGGGCTTTTTCTGGAGCGGATACTGTATTTCACCTGGCGGCTCATATATCGGTTATAAAGAATGACCGTGATTACGTTAAAGCGATTAATATCGACGGAGTCAGGAACGTTGTGGATGCCTGCAGGACAGCGGGGGTCGGACGTCTGGTGCACACGAGCACCATTCACGCCCTGAAGCAGCATCCGTTTAACGAAACTCTTGACGAAACGCGTCCCCTGCTGGATGAGGGAAATTATCCGCCTTACAATCACTCGAAAGCTGAGGGAGATAGAATCATAAGGCAGGCCGCCAGAGAAGGTATGGATGTCGTCACCATTATCCCAACCGGTATGATAGGAC
>CAZIYN010000107.1:0-7893 GCA_964543495.1 uncultured Dehalococcoidales bacterium
GTACATATCAATGCCGGAGTCTCGGCTCTGGCGCTGGTTATGCTGCTTGGGCGGCGCAGGGGATTCCCGCAGGAGTCGATGCAGGCTGCCAATATCCCTATGGTGGTAATCGGTGCCGGACTGCTCTGGTTCGGCTGGTTCGGTTTTAATGCCGGCAGCGCCCTTGCTTCCGACGGTCTTGCCACCAGCGCCTTTGTTACCACCAATACCGCAGCCGCAGCAGGAGCTTTCACCTGGATGGCAATCAGCTGGCTATACCGCCAGCCCAGCATAATCGGTACGGTCACCGGCGCCGTCGCCGGACTGGCTACCGTGACCCCTGCCGCCGGGTTCGTGACGCCTATGGCCGGTATCCCGATTGGTATCGCGGCGGCCGTTATCTGCTACTACGTAATGGCTTTCGTCAAGACGAAACTGGGTTTCGATGACTCCCTGGATGTATTCGCCGTACATGGGGTCGGCGGTGTAATAGGAATGCTGGCCGCCGGCATCTTCGCCAGTCTGGCGGTAAACCCCGCCGGGGCGGACGGCCTGCTTTTCGGCAACGGCATGCAGCTGCTGAAACAGCTTGCCGGTATCGGCGCGGTCGGCGGGTATGCGTTTGTCGTCACACTGGTCCTGGGCAAGCTGGTCGATATCGTCGTCGGACTGAGAGTAGGTCAGCCCGAAGAATCGGTGGGCCTGGATATCTCACAGCACGGCGAAAGAGCATACGGCGGAGTTATCCGATAAGCTTGATATCCCGGAATACATCCGGTAGAATTCACATAAACAGGGGCAAATAATAATGAAGAAAAAATCTCTTTTAATAATTTTGTTAGCTCTGATTCTGGCTATCACCACAATAGGGGTAATAGCCGCCAGTCCATTGCCGAAGATTGTCCCTCCGCAAGGTGAGCCGGGTGATGATTTCACCATAGTCTGTGGAAACTCGTTATCCCACAGAGAAGGAATTAACGGAGCATTTGTGCAATTTATTTCTTTAGATGATCCTTACTACGCATTTGTGGTTAACGTAACTTCGAATAAGCCTTACGTAATTGCACGAGGACGGCTGCCTGATGAAGTCGCACCTGGAGATTATCGGGTTGACATAACGCTTACCGACGGCACTATCTATTCCGGGGGTGTATATACTGTACTGAGTAAATAGAATGCTGCATTCACAGTAGTGATAACAAGACCGATATATAATAGAAAAGGGGAGCACAGGTGCTCCCCTTTTTTCGATGATAAATCCGCTGGATAACCTCTGATTTGTTTGAAGACTATAAATCCTCGGGTTTTCCTGCAAATCCCTTTGTCGCCGATATTTCAAGGAAAACGACGGGCTTCTTGATGTTATCCACGAGTAACGGGCAGTGTTTCAGACCGGAAGGTATGGAGACAATGGTTGGAACGTTGAAGGTGTGTTCCTCGTGCTCGTCACCGATGCACATTTTAACGTCCGCCCCCAGTTCTCCGGGATTTGCCGGGTCGCCCGAGAGGAAGCAGAGAGCCTCGTAGTTATCATGCGCGTGGCTCATACGCACGTCATAGGGGGTTACAATGCAGTGGTAACCGAGGGTGGTGCTGTTATAATACTCGTTGTGATGCGCCCAGAACGATGTCCCTGTCCAGCCCGGCTCATAGTCTATGAAAAGAGGACCGCTAATAGTATTCATCCAGTAACTCTTTCCGTACTTGGTAACCTCGTTGCCTTCCAGCAGTCTCTTCAGGCGGAAGTCTTCCGCCCCGCCGGATTCCGCTTCCAGTCTGGACTGATATTCCGGAGTGTTTACTATCCTGAGCATTATAAAGGGTTTGGTGAACTTCTTGATAGTAACAGGACCATGCTTCAGTCCCGGCGGTATAGTAACTACCTTAGCATCGTTAATGATTTGTTCTTCACTGTCATTACCCAGGCACACGCCCACTTCCGCTCCCAGGTCCCTGATATTTCTCGGGTCCCCGCCGATAAAAGCCAGCACTTCATGCGTATCCTTGGTGCGGACTTGATCCATGGACCACTCAGGGTTATCTATGACAATGTGTTCGAATATTACCGGTGAGCCGTCATCACCGTTCTGTTTGAATACGGTTGCCCCGCCGAATTCTACATCCGTCTTGTGAAAAGGGTTTTGTAATATATGCTTACCGTATTTCGTTCCCGCCATTTTATCTCCTTTCATCGTCACAAAAGTAACAAACTGTCTGTCATCTTATTACTATTAGCTGTTTTTATCAAGTGCCAATCCACCTGACCTTACTGATGCACACTAATGAGAGGTATAAGAAGAGGGGAGCATTACTGCTCCCCTCTCTTAAAGAATCCCATGATTTCAGATAGGTATCCCAATATTTGTCCATATGTGGAACTAGCTCAAGCTATATTCAAATCGAGACAGTAAAGTATTAATCTATTATTCAGTAAAAATCATATACGTGCAAGTATCGAAACACTCTATTGACAGACAAAGAAAAAAGTGCTATAAAAAATACACAAGCTGCTTGTGGCTTTGTTTGGAGCTGCGAGTGGCTTGTTTTTTAGGCAGCATTCAAATATCTTATAGGTCTTTCATTATTGCTTTAGAAGAAACTTGATCAAATCCATATAATATGTTTCCGTCTTGCAAGTCCAGTTTCTTATTATCGATAATTACATAATATTTTTCTATCTCCCCCAAATATGGATCTTCGGTAGAAATAGGCTCCCAAAATCCACCCGCCTCCTCATATCTCTTTCTAACAACCCATGCAGCAAAGTCGGCAAACTGCAATCCTGCCGATATATCAGAATCGCCAAACAGTGGGTCAGGAAGAATTTTATTAACATAATTTCGACGATTCTTAAACAGGAAATTGTTCCATTCTTTTGCCACACCTTTCCTACCCCCTTTATGCAAACCAGGTCCGTCTCCATCAAAAACAAAAAGGGCTCTATCCTGTTGCTTTTGTAATAATAGACAATAAATCCGTCTTATAAAGTAACGGTATACAGTAGCTAACACGCCATGTCTCACGATTATCGCATGTGCTACACCACTCAGACTCACTTTTAGGTTCTTTGCCAATTCATATAAGTCATAAGCCATTGCAAAATTCGTAACTGGTAACGATTTATAACACTCGAAGATACGTGCACTTAGCTGCCAATAAGGCATATCGTTCTCATAATTATATTTCCTAAGTGCTTTTGAAGCTTTAACTTCTTTGTCAGCAGGAATACCAAGATCTTCTTTTATTTTACGGAGATTTTTAGACAAAGTAGATATTTCTTCCTCCGGCAGACAAAACCCAAAAATAATACGGACAAAAGACTTTACATCCATTGAGGGGTGATCTTGTTGAGATTCATCAATGTAAACAAATAACATCGTCTATCCTCCATAGCAACTTTATAGGATCAGTTATTCACTACTTATCGCGTTACGATAAGGGATAAAGTGATAATATGGTATTCTGAATACTACGTCAATATATCATATCTTTACCTATATTCATTTATTCATTTTCATCATCAATGAAACAATATCAAAACAGTATAAAATAATTTTATTCATTATTGGACAGGCATCTCGTAGTTCGTCCAATGTATTTATACGCAAAGAGGGGCAAACTTTCGCTTGCCCCCTCTTTCATAAACTTGTATAAATTTTATCGCCAGGCGTCTATGCTGAAGGCGGTGCCTCTGCCGCCTTCGAGGTCTATACAGACCTCTTCCTCGCTGCTGTTGACTATAACGCAGTTGCTTGCCGGGTAGTTGCCGGCGAAGGGTATCGGGTAATCGTCGGGCAGCTCTTTCCAGTTCTTGCCGGAGGTCGCCTCTTTTCCCAGCCAGCCGTTGGTAATAAAATCGGGCCAGGAGCGGTTCCTGTATTCCGCCAGCGGTTTCTTGCTCTGCTCCCAGAGCCACTGGTAGACTTCGTCCTTGGTCTTGAAGCCGTATTCATACAGGTGCTGCGCCATCTCGGGCACCATAACCAGTGTAACGGCTCCCTCGCGTTTCTCCCAGAGACTGGGAGTATAGTATTCCATCCAGTTGTGCGGGCCGGGGGTGCCTTTCACGCCGAGTTGCCTGGCGATTCCGCCGTGACCGCTCTTCTGGAGCGCCCGGTAGCCACCCGGGGAGAACTCGCGACCCGACAGGCCGCCTTCCCACATCATCGTCATCACGATGCTTTCATTCTTCTTAAAACCGTACTCCTCGTTCAGGCCCTTCCATCCTGGAGGCAGTCCCTCGGCATTCTCGGCGAAACAGCAGCCGCCGTTGTTAACCGGGCTGCCCAGGCTGCTCATCCGGTTTACTCCCGGAAGGGCGCCTCCGAGGTTGATTGCCATAAGCTGGTAAGCGCGGCCTATGGGCGCATTCACCGGACTGCCGGGACCGAACATGCCACAGCCGGTGTTCATCCCCAGCTCTTTAACTATCGGACCGCTGAGGCAGACCGCCTGGCTGCTCATCACGGTGGTCGATGTACGGGTCCCGCACTGCGAGAGCGCCAGGACCACCGGCAACTGCTCCGGCCTGCATCCGGCCATAACGGCAATGGTGGCAATTTTCTCAACCGTAGCCACCGAGTTATTGGGCGCGAAATACACCACATCGTCCTTGTTAGCAGACATACCCATTATCCTGGCGATATCCCTGGCCACGCCCTCATCTCCCGGTGGGACTGTACCTCCTACTATTGCCTGCAAAGGCCTGACATCATGCTGGTATTTTATAACCTCGTCCGCCGGGTGGCTGGTGCCGGTAAGCATCTCCTTCACCCGTTCCTCGGTAGGGACTATTATCGGTAACCCGTCGGTATAAATGCAGATGGGCGCATTTGTCGGTTGAGGAATAACCTCCGTCTGCTGGTAAAACTTCTGGGCTTCATCGAGTGTACCCTCGAAGATAATCCTGTCCTGCGGCGGCGCATACTTTCCTTCTTCTTTTTCTTCGCCCTCCAGGGGCCTGGTCAGGCTGTCCATCAAGACATCCATCCACCTGTCGACGTCTTCCGGTCCCGGTAACATCCGCGAAGCGCTGATTGTCCGCACGTTCGGGAAACCGTTTTCACGTCCGGTGTGGCGTACCATATTAAGCTGGTCCTCGTAGGTAAGGAGGACGGTGGGGATTCCAGCTTTCTCAATCTTGGCTATGTAGGGCAACTGCACCCACACGGTGCCGCTTCACCAGCAGACCCCCAGAATCATCGCGTCCGTGGTCTTAATTTCCTCATCCGATAACGGCACCGGGGCAATACCATAAGCCCTCTTTACTGTCCAGTTCACCTTCGGATATTTTTCCTTCAGCTCCTTCTCCAGAGGAAGGGTGATATCCGGCTCTCCAGTGATACTCAAGTGGATGGTCTTGCCGTCGATAGAATCCAGACGCGGTGCCAGGGGATAGGTATTCACCGGCAGCTGGATTCCCGTGGGATTCAGACATTTGTAGACTTTGTCTTCTTCCGCCATTTTCTTTCTCCTTCAATTATTCTTAATTTCAATACCCGTGAATATTGCATCTGTTCAATAATACCGTTACCCTTCGTTTTCAAGGCTTTCGCGGTTTCCGAAGGCATTGATATGCAGCCAGCTGAAATCAGGGCGGTCTTCTCCGACCTTTTCCGGTATCCTCTCGGGTGTCCCGAGGCAAAGGATGGTAGCCAGTTCGTGAGTTTCGGGAAGTTTAAGAAGTCTTTCCACGGCTGTCTTATAGTCGCCGTGCAGAGTCGACATTACACAGCCCAGTCCTTCACCGGTTGCCGCCAGGGCGATATTTTCGGCGGCGGTCCATGCCCCCGCCGTACTCAGTCCGCCTTTCCTGATACAGAGGACAACAACGCTCGAGTTAACGAACAGTCCCTTTTCTATGGCGACTCTTCTTCTACCGCCCCTGTTTCCCTCAAGGGCGCCTTTCTGGTCGGCTATGGAATCGATAATCCTCTGGTCCTCGATGATGATAAATTCCCACGGCTGGGAGTTGCTGGCAGAGGGAGCCTTCGCACCCGCTCGGATAAGCCGTTTCAGCATAGGCATCGGCACCTTTGCAGTAAACTGGCGGATAGACCTTCTTTTTTCGATAGCTTCCCAGACATCCATCTCAGGCCTCCTTGAACACTATATGAAGTACGCTAATAATATATATCAATTCAGGCACGATTGACAAACGTAATTTATCAAATTACGGATTGTATGAGTGGGTTCAATAGTATAGAATGATTAAACGGGATGACTGAAAATATTTACGCGCTGGTGACTATTCCGCACCCCGACGATGCCGAACTGCGCATATCGGGCAGCGTTGCCCGCTGGGTAAAAGAGGGGAAAGACGTCGTCTACGTGATATGCACCAACGGGGACAAAGGCTCCAACGACCCGGATATGGTCCCTGAAAAACTGGCTGAAATCCGAGAGAAAGAGCAGCTTGCCGCCGCTGAAATCCTGGGCCTTAAAGAAGTAGTTTTCCTGCGCTATCCCGACCAGAACCTGGAGAACACACCCGAGCTGAGAAAAGAACTGACGCGGCTTATAAGGAAATACAGACCTGAAATAGTGGTAACCGTCGACCACGGTCTCAGGTACAACCATAGAGACCATAAAATAACTCTCCAGGTTACGCTGGACGCTGTATTTCCCATCGCCGGGACAATCGCCTATCCCGACCTGCTGGAACAGGGGCTCCACCCATACCGGGTGAAGGAGGTTCTGCTGTGCGGGACCGAGCACCCCAATTACTTTGTTGACATAACGGACACAATCGACACCAAAATAGCCGCCCTTCGCTGCCATCAAAGCCAGGTGGGGAACAGACTGGATTTCGACGGAATGATAAGAGAGATGGCGGGGAGACTTGGCGAAGAACACGGCTATAAATACTCCGAAGGTTTTTACAGAGAAAAGGTCCCGTGGGACGACTATGAATGCGCCCTGTGATTCAGGAAAGTACCAAGAGGTTACTATGACAGAAAAAGCAACAGCCCCGCTGATGGGTACCGTCAGTTACAAAAAGGGGAAAGACTTTAAAAAAGTCCTGAACGATTCTCTGAGTGTATTTTTTAAGGACGCCTTAAGGGTCGCCCTCAAGGACCCGAAGCAGGCATATTATTTCTTCAGGACGGTAAGATGGCAGCAGAAAGCCGCCAGGATAAGGAATAAACTGGGGCGGGAAGGCTTGAATGTACCACCTATTCTGATTTACAGCATCACGAACAGGTGCAATCTCAACTGCAAGGGCTGCTACAATCATGCTTTGAACAGGACTTCCAAAGAAGAAATGAGTGAAGAAAAAATAAAGTCTGTTTTCGACGAGGCTAAAGAGCTCGGAATTTCATTTATTGCTATCGCCGGAGGAGAACCGCTCGTCCGCGAAGATATTATCCGTATCACCGCTGACTATCCCGAGATACTGTTCCTGGTATTCACCAACGGTCTGCTGATTACGGATGATTTACTGGAGAAACTGAAAGGGCAGACTAATTTCATCCCGGTTATCAGCCTCGAAGGATGGGAAGAAGATACCGACAGCCGGAGAGGTATGGGAGTCTTCGAGCTCCTGAAACGTGTAACATCAAAGGTTAAAGAAGCAGGCCTGTTCTGGAGCGTATCTCTTACAGTTACCAGAACGAATTTCCCGACTATTACCGACCGCAAATTCATAGAGTCGTTTATAGACCTCGGGTGCAAGCTGTTCTTCTTTGTCGAATATACGCCGATTATCGAGGAAACTCAGGACTGGGTCATAACGGATGAACAGAGAACGGAGCTCCTGGAGATAAGAAATGCACTGCGGAAGGAATTCTCCGCTCTTTTCATCGCCGTTCCGGGCGATGAGGAGGAAATCGGCGGTTGTCTTTCCGCGGGGCGGGGCTTTGTGCATATCAACGCCGGAGGTGATGTCGAGCCGTGCCCCTTCGCACCATATTC
>CAZIYN010000108.1:0-7774 GCA_964543495.1 uncultured Dehalococcoidales bacterium
TGCCAGGTAGCTCCATACAAGGACCATCGCGGTGCAGGGAGCGATACCGAGCAGTATCAGTCCGGCGCGGTATTCCTGGATTTGCTCAGGGGTAAGGAGTCCGTCGAAGACGACGCTCAGGAAAAACCAGGCGAGGAAAGCCATCGTGAAAGGTTTAATTGCCCAGTTGGCGAAAAGAGTCAGTGAAATCGGTTTTGGGCTTAAAGCCGCCCTTTTAATCTCCTCCCAGCTTATCTGCACCATTATCGGGTAAATCATGGCGAACAGGCAGACGGCTATGGGTATGGAGATACTGGCTAATTCAAGCCTTGCCAGGCCGTCGGAAATCTGCGGGAAGAACCTGCCCAGCAGCGTCCCGGCGGCGATGCATAACGCCACCCATAACGTAAGGTATTTTTCCCAGATACCGAGTTTTCTTTCCTTTTCCAATTTACAGTGTCAGTCCGGGTAATCGATTGGACCGACTTCTATCCTTCATCCCTCTTGTATTCCGCTGCGAAGTACATATTGATAAACACCATCGGCTGGTCGACTCTCTTGAAATTAAGCGGAGCGTGGTAGAGTCCCTTCGGGACGAAAACGGTAGTTGCTTCAGTGAATGTGTGGGTCTCCGTATTCACGCCGTCTTCGCTGAGGGTCAGCTCCACCTCGCCGTGGAGGTCGAGCGCATTCCTGGGGTCTCCTCCGAAGAAACAGAGAAACTGGTCGAAATCATGTTTATGGTGGTCGGAGAGCATCTGGAACGGCTCGGTAATCGGTTCCCAGGCTACAGAGAAGTTCAGACCGCCGAAACCTTCGTCGCTCTTCAGTGATAAGATAGGACCCGTAATTTCAGGGTGTTTTGCCTCTGAGGTAACGCCCGTACGGATATACTTGCTTGTTTTCTTTTCTGCCATTTTTCTCCTTCTTTCATCTTTATAATGTCACAGATGTAGTCTAAATATCCCGAACCGACTTTGTCAATGTCTCAGCTTTAACCGAGTACGGGTAAATGTTATAATAAGAATGCATGGATATTCTATCCGGGCTAAATCCGGCCCAAAAAGAAGCTGTAGAAGCAATCGACGGACCGGTACTTATCCTTGCCGGTCCCGGCAGCGGAAAGACAAGGGTAATAACCAGCAGAGTCGCTTATCTCATAAAGGTCTGTGGTGTAAGTCCCCGCAGTATCATGGCGGTGACTTTCACCAATAAGGCAGCCAGAGAGATGAGGGAAAGACTCACCAGGCTTGTCAGCGGTTCCGTGGACGAGCTGACCGTGGGTACTTTTCACGCAATCTGCGCCCGTATTTTACGTCACGATGGGGGGGTTATAGGAATCGACCCCCATTTCGTTATCTACGACAGGGACGACCAGTTGAGTCTGGTCAAGCGCGGACTCCAGGAGATTAACCTCGACCCCAAGCAGTACGCTCCATCGGCCATTATTTCAGGCATTTCGGCGGCGAAAAGCCGACTCCGCACGCCGGCCGATTATATGAAACAGACCAACAGCTATTTCGAGGAGGTGGTCGGAAGGGTCTACGAGCGCTACCAGCAGTTGATGGACGAGAGCAGCGCCCTCGATTTCGACGACCTGCTGATGAAGACGGTGCAGCTGTTCGAGATGAAGCCCGATGTTTTAGCCCGATACCAGTCGAGGTACGTCCACCTGCTGGTCGATGAATTCCAGGACACGAATATGGTCCAGTACCGACTTATCAAGCACATCGGGGGCAAGTACCGCAATATCTGCGTGGTAGGCGACCCCGACCAGTCGATTTATTCCTGGAGGTTTGCCGACCTCCGTAATATTCTTAGTTTTGAAAACGATTATCCGGAAGCTAAACTGGTAATGCTCGAGGAGAACTACCGTTCGACGAAGAGGATTCTTGACGCGGCTACGGGTGTAATTTCAGCGAACAGGCAGCGTAAGGAGAAAGACCTCTGGACGCAGAATAAAGAGGGCGACCCAATCACCGTTACCGAGACGTATACGGAGCAGGAGGAAGCCCAGTTCGTCGTCAGTGAGGTCGAACGCCTGGTCGAGCAGGGCGAGTTCAGTATGGGTGACTGCGCTATAATGTACCGCACCAACGCACAATCGAGGTCGCTTGAAGAGGCATTTATACGCTACGGCACTCCCTACAGACTGGTGGCGGGTACCCGTTTCTATGAAAGGCGCGAGGTAAAAGACATCATTGCCTATCTCAGGTTTATCCAGAACCCGAACGACAGCATAAGCCTGATGAGAATTATAAATGTCCCCCAGCGGGGAATCGGACAGCAGACCCAGCTGAAACTCTCCGACTGGGCGAAATCGAACGGTGTTTCCCAGTATGAAGCCCTGAAGATGATGGTAGAGGAAAATTCCGAAAACGGCACTTCTCAGCCGCCTTTCAATCCCCATATAAAGAGGGTACTCGGCTCTTTCCTGTCGCTGGTCGAAGAACTCATTGAAAAAAGCCGGGAACTGAACCTGATAGAGCTTTTCGACCTCGTAGTGGAGAGGTCGGGTTATAAAGAGTACCTGATGGGAACGGCCGACGGCGAGGAGCGGTGGGAGAACGTGCTCGAACTGCGGACCGTTGCCCAGGAGTATACCACCCTGGCGCCGGACGAGAGTCTGACCGCCTTCCTCGAAGGAGTAGCCCTGGTATCGGATGTCGACGGACTCGACGAAACCGCTTCGGCGGCAACGCTGATTACTCTTCACCAGGCGAAAGGCCTCGAATTCCCCGTTGTCTTCATAGTCGGTATGGAGGACGGCATCCTCCCCCATTTCAGGTCGTTCGACGACTCCGACCAGATGGAGGAAGAGCGGCGGCTCTGCTACGTGGGCATTACCAGGGCGCAGGAGAAGGTCTACCTTGTCCGGGCTTTCCGTCGCAATCTTATGGGGCGCAGTATGGTAAGCGAGCCTTCCCGTTTCCTGGGCGATATCCCCAGGCACCTGGTGGCGGGCAGCGAATGGCGTGATGACGCCGAAAGCCAGATAATACCTTCGATTTACTCGTGGAACAAGCCGACCGCTGCCGCTTCTTCCGATGCGGAGTTGCAGGCGGGCGACCACGTCCGGCACGGCGAATTCGGAAATGGTGTAGTGGTAAGCTGCCAGACGGTAAAGGACGATGCCGAGGTGGTGGTGGCTTTCAACGGCAGCGTTAAAAAACTCCTTCTCAGTTTTGCCAATCTCGAAAAAGTAGAGTAAAATCTCTTTAACTCAGCTATTGACAACTTACACGGAAACGTGTATTATCTGCGTTAAGGATAATCATGACGATTAAGGTTCTGGACCAGGAAGTTGTCATGCGGATTGCCGCCGGGGAGGTCGTCGAAAGGCCCGCCTCGGTGGTGAAGGAGCTGGTGGAAAATTCGATTGATGCCGGTGCCAGCCATATATCGGTGGAAGTCAGGGGCGGCGGCACCGAACTTATCAGGGTGACCGACAATGGTACCGGAATCAAGTCCTCCGAGATAGAACTCGCCTTCCAGAGATACGCCACCAGCAAGATTTCAAGGATCAGCGACCTCGATTTCATTCAAAGTCTGGGATTCCGCGGCGAAGCTTTACCCAGCATTGCCGCCGTCGCCGAGGTGGAGGTTGTCACCGCTACCACCAGCAATCCCTCGGGGACCTACGCCCGGATTATGAACGGTTCGAGTACGGACCAGGGACGGCGTGGACGCGCCAAGGGGACGACAATTACCGTGAAGGACCTGCTGAGGAACGTGCCGGCTAGGCTGAAATTCCTGAAAAAGCCTTCGACCGAGAGCAGTCGGATTGCCGATATCGTTACCCAGTATGCACTCGCCTACCCGGAAGTGAGGTTCTCGCTTTCCGCGGACGGGCGGGCAGCTATCAAGACCCCGGGGAGCGGCCAGCTTCTCGATAGCATCCTGGAGATTTACGGTGCCGAGACGGCCCGGAAGATGCTGGAACTGAGCGGCGGGGAGAAGCGATGGCAGGGCGGCGAGGTCACCTCGGTGAAGGTAAAAGGGATGGTCGGTTCGCCGACTGCCACCAGGTCGAACCGGAATTACATGAGCTTCTTCGTCAACCGCCGTTACGTGAACAGCCGGTTACTCGTCCGGGCGGTGGAAGACGCCTATCACGGACTTTTAATGCAGGGCAAGCACCCGGTGGCGGTGATAAACGTGGAAGTGCCCGCCGGAGAGGTAGACGTTAATGTTCACCCGACCAAGATTGAGGTCAAGTTCCGGGACGAGAAATCGGTCTTCACCTCCGTTCAACGGGCAGTGCGGAGCGCTCTGGTGGAACTGGCGCCGGTCCCGGGAATCGAGGAGGTAGCCACCGCCTATGGGGCGCCGCCGAAACTTTCACAGCAAATGCGGTGGACGGCCCCGGTGGCGGAAAAAACTCCTCCTGTGTCCGCACCGGATGAGGAGATACAGCCTACCCCGCTGACTTCGTTACCGGCCCTCCGACTCCTCGGGCAGATTGGTGGAACTTATATTATTGCCGAGGGTCCCGAAGGACTTTTTATTATAGACCAACACGCCGCTCACGAGCGCATAGTATTCGAAAAAGTGATGGGTAAAAGCGAGCAGAGGGAGATGGATGTGCAGGGACTGCTGGAGCCGTCGATGCTGGAGGTCAACCCATCACAGGACGAAATCCTGAAGGAGAAATACGCCGACCTCTCGGAGTTCGGCTTTGCAGTTGAGCCTTTCGGCGAAAGGACTTACCTTGTCCGGGCGGTGCCGGCGGTGCTGTACGGCAAGGACTGGAATTCGACCCTTAAGGAGCTGCTCGATTCGCTGACGGACGGGGGGAAGAGCGACTGGCGGGAGAAGATGGCGATATCCATCGCCTGTCACAGCGCCGTCAGGGCCGGGCAGACACTGAGCCACGACGAAATGACGCAGCTTATCAGGCAGCTCGAGCAGACTGATACCCCGAACACCTGCCCCCACGGCCGCCCGACCATTATCAGGCTATCTTCAGGCCAGCTCGAGAAGGAATTCAGGCGGACTTAAGAACGGCGATAGTGAACATGGCAAATATGTCATGCAGCAAGTGATTTATTCATTGATTCTCCAGAAATCCAACTATGGTTAAAATGGCACTATGAGGGATTTTGTACAGTATTACACCGGATATGATGAAGATGGAAGGTTACAGAGACATAGGACCGAGTTTGTATCCACTACCTATATTCTCGATAAGTTCATAAGCGAGGGTTTTCATATCCTTGACGTGGGTGCTGGAACCGGAGCATATTCTTTCTACTATGCTGAAAAAGGTTGCTCTGTGGTAGCTATAGACGCAGTACCTAAATATATCGACATACTTCTTTCCAAGCTACAACAACAGCCTAATCTTGATATTACAGCTCATGTGGCTGATATAAGAGATTTCTCTCTTCCCTTGACAACCGACTTCGATGCAGTACTGTTTATGGGGCCGGTCTACCATGTACCGAAACAGGATGTCAGGCATTGTTTGGACACTTGTTTACGAGTACTGAAGAAGGACGGGATATTGGCAGTATCCTATATCAACGCTTATGAAGGCTATAAGAATGATAAAAATGCGGATGTGGTTGTTTTTTATAGCCCTGCTGAAATTGAGGAGCTGCTCAGCGAATTCGACCTTAGCCATATCTGCCATGTTCCAACAGACGGCGTAGTATTTGGGGAGTTAAACGAACTTGCATATAGACAACAAAAAGAGATAGAAGAGCTTCGTACCTGGTTGGATAAGAATCAGTATATTTTACAGGATTCCAAATGGACTTCAAGCTCCGTTCATGGTCTTTACGTAGGAAGTAAAAAGTGATGGAATCAAGGTTTTTCAAGCTAACAAGCAGGTATATAAAGGAGTTCTCATCTCTTTTACACAGATAAGAGATACACGCCTTTTACAAAGGGGGGTGTTTAAGAGGGTTCATCCAGAAGGATTCTCCCTGAAGGGCGTGAGCTCCTCTTCTTGATTAAACAAATCCCCTTCCCCTTCAAAAGGGGAAGGGGATACAGGGGATAGGGTTATATAATATCTACAGCGGTTTTACGGGTATGCAGATATCCACCATGTGTTTGCCTTCGGGGTGCTGGTCGGGCGACCCGCGATACAGCTCGTAACAGAGGCCTTCCGCCGGCTCGTCGGATGGCTGGTAGCCGCTTTCGGGCAGCCAGCCGCTGTAGACGGCGTTCCAGGCGTCCTGGTAGCGGTCGGGCGTAATTTCGAAGTGGGCGATTGCGTACTTTCCGGCGGGGATTACCATTTTACCTACCTCGCCGTCGACCTCGGTATCCTCTGACACAGTTATGCAGACATCCGTTCTCAGCTTGCTTTCATCGGTAATCTCGGGGTCGTCGTGGTATACGCACATCATCTTCGTCTCGGGAAACCTCAGCAGTCCTCTCGGTCCCGCCCAGGTCATCAGCCTGTTGAAAAGCCTGCCGAAAAGTTCTACGTCGCCCTTGTAGGGACCGATGTGCCGCACATAGGCAACATGCATCTCCGGCATATCCTTTACCTCCACCTCTGCTATAAGTGTTCCGTTTTTCATTTCTACCCTCCAGTTCAGTTCATTGTTACCCTGAGTATACCGGGGGTAGACGTCAAAATCTTGCCGGAAATTGCCGGCTTCTTTACCGTCTTTGCTGTCCTGTTTACCGTTCTTGCTGTGACTGAAATATCCGCCGTTACGCCACTGGCTTGCCGTCATCCCGAAGGTCTCTTTGAACGACCTGGCGAAGGTGGAGGGGCTGGAGAACCCGCATTCGAGAGCTATCGCCGTGACCGGGTTCTTCGGATTGGAAATAAGCCTGTTTGCCGCTTTTTCAAGGCGGAGTCGCTGAATGAAATCGTTCAGCGTTTCACCCACCATGGCACCGAATATACGGTGGAAGTGGAAGGGGGAGAAATGGGCGATTACCGATAGTTCCCTTAGGGAGAGGTCTTTATCGATATTGGTCTCTATGTAGTCGATTACCCGGTTGATTCTCGACCTGTATTCCTCTACCAGATATTTCCGGTTGGGGGTCTCACCGTTTTCTGATGTCATCGACTTTTCATTCCTTCTTATTCAGGAAAGCCTTGATGCTGCTTACTTTTCCCACTCCCTTCAGGGAGTTCGCCATGCCGGTCAGGATATTGGTGATTATATCTTTCGGGAAAACCGTCAGCGGTACCGGCTCATCATTCACGTAGAGAGAAAGGCGGTCGCCCTGCGACTTCAAGAATTCCTCTTCGATGTAGTCGGAGATGCTGGTAGGGTCGTCGATTGAAAACTGCCGGGCATCGGTCTCGACGGGTTCGTTGGTAGCGATAGCGATGAGGTTTTTCAGGTCCTTGATAAGGGGTCCGGTTTCCTTGCGGTGGACTTCTATCTTCGGCGTATCGCTCTGTTTGAACCCCTCGACCATTATAAGGTCGTAGTCTTCTCCCAGCAGGCGGGTTATTTCATCCAGAATAACGGTGGAGGTAATCGGCTTGACCATCATAATATTGTCCCGGGAAGCGACCACCGCTGCTTTGCTCCCCGCCTGGAGGTGGCGCCAGCTGTCTTTACCCGGTTCGTCGAAGGACGCTTCTTGGGGAGTGTGCTTGACGGTGGCTACCTGGTAACCTCTCGCCGTGAGTTCCTTCACTACCTTTTCCACCAGGGTGGTCTTGCCCGAGTTCGAGTTTCCTACTATTGATACTATTGCCGGCATCGTTCTCCTCCAAATATTATGTAAAATAAAATCCCTTATTCATCAGGACTATTTGCTGCGTCTTCCCTCTCTCCGAATATAAGGTTGCCCAGCCTGACCATACTGGCGC
>CAZIYN010000109.1:0-7706 GCA_964543495.1 uncultured Dehalococcoidales bacterium
AATCCACACTTAACGGCGGACCCTCCGGCGGATGTCTTCCCTCCAGTAAACTCGACCTGCCTGTAGACTACGAATCGCTGGCTCAAGCCGGTGCGATTATGGGTTCAGGCGGAATGGTTGTCGGCGATGAAGACACCTGCATGGTAGATTTAGCCAGATTTTTCACCTCCTTCACCCAGTCCGAGTCCTGCGGCAAGTGTCTTACCTGCCGTGAAGGCACGGAAGAGATGCTGAACGTTCTCACCCGTATCACCAGCGGAGAGGGCAAAGAAGAAGATATCGAATACCTGGAATGGCTGGCAAACCTGATGAAGTCCGGTTCGCTCTGCGCGCTCGGGCAAACAGCTCCCAACCCGGTACTGACTACGATAAAGTATTTCCGTGAAGAATACGAGGAACATATAAAGAAAGGCTACTGCCGGGCCGGCGTGTGCAGGGACCTGGTGAAATCACCCTGTCAGAATGCCTGCCCTGCCGGAATCGACGTACCGCGATATATCCGTTCTATAAACAGAGGGGATTTCGGGGAAGCAGTCGCCGTAATAAGAGAGAAAGTCCCTTTCCCGGCGGTGCTCGGTTATGTATGTGTCCACTTCTGTGAAGCCAAGTGCCGACGCGGACAGCTTGAAGAAGCGATAGCTATCAAAGAACTGAAACGGTTCGCCGCCGTTAATGACGACGGACAGTGGAAAAAGAGTATCAAGAAGGCAGAGCCAACGGGAAAGAAAGCAGCTATAATCGGTTCGGGACCGGCCGGGCTGACCGCCGCCTACTACCTCGCCAGGCAGGGACATGAAGTTACCGTATACGAAGCTCTGCCGGTTGCCGGCGGTATGATGAGAGTCGGAATTCCTTCGTATCGTCTACCCGTTGAGGTGCTTGATAAAGAGATAAAAGAGATTGAAAACGCCGGGGTGACGATTAAAACGGACAGCCCTGTGAATTCCATCGATGAACTTCTAAGCCAGGGCTACAACGCCGTCTTCGTCAGCGTTGGCGCTCATAAAGGTACCGGCCTCGGTATAGCGGGAGAAGACGCTCCGGGTATCCTTGACGGAGTCGGTTTCCTCAGAGACGTGAACCTCGGTAAAAAGGTGGAAATCGGCGACCGGGTAATGGTTGTCGGCGGAGGTAACGTTGCCATGGACGCTTCGCGCACTGCTCTCCGTCTCGGAGCAAAAGAAGTAACGGTCGTCTACCGCCGTACCCGTGCGGAAATGCCCGCCAGCGATGAGGAAATAGAAGAGGCAATCGAAGAAGGGGTGGAGATGGAATACCTGACCACGCCGACGCGCATCGAGAGCAATGACGGCAAACTCAGGATATCCCTCACCGCAATGACCCTCGGCAAGGTCGATGAGAGCGGAAGGCCCAGACCGATACCGATTGACGACAGTGAATATACGGGTGAGTTCAATACCATGATAAAAGCCCTCGGACAGCAGCCGGTTGTTCCCGACAAATACGGACTGGACCTTGAAAGGAACGGCACTATAACGGCTGATTCCGATACTCTGGCTACGACGCGGGAGGGTGTATTCGCCGGAGGAGACGCCGTAAGCGGACCAGCATCGGTTATAGAAGCAATCGCCGCCGGAAGGCAGGCAGCTGTATCGATAGACAGATACCTCGGTGGAGAAGGGAACATCGATGAAGTGCTGGCCGCTCCCGAGGTCGACCCCGAGCCGGCAAAACCGGACGAAATGGAAGCCGGAAAACACAGGCCCGAGATGCAACTTCGATCATGCCAGGAAAGGATTAGGAACTTCACCCAGGTGGTACTCGGGTACAGCCCCGAGAATGCAATAGAGGAAACGAACCGGTGTCTGAGATGCGATCTGGAGGATTTATAGGTACACGATAAAACATGAGTAAGATATCACTGACGATTGACGGAAAGCAGTATAAAGTAAGCAGCGGCTCTACGGTTCTCGAAGCAGCAAAAGAAGCCGGCGTTTATATACCGACCCTGTGTTACCATCCCTATCTCACGCCTTACGGCGGCTGCCGTATGTGCATCGTCGAGATTGAGGGGATGCGGGGATTCCCCACAGCCTGCACCACTCCCGCCGGAGACGGTATGGTGGTAAATACGAATACCGAACAACTGCAGGACCTTAGGCGCGGCTTCCTCGATTTTATGCTCTCCAAACACCCGAGCTCGTGCCTGGTCTGCGACAGGAAAGGTGAATGCGACCCGTACCGGGCAACGATACGTAAAGTGGGAGTGACCACGGGATGCCAGTTCTGCCCGAACAATAACCAGTGCGAACTGCAGGACGTCGTCGAATACGTAGGAGTGCAAGAACTCAGGATACCGAACAAGTACAGGGGTCTGCCCACTGATAACAGGGACCCCTTCTTCGAGCGTGATTACAATCTCTGTATCCTCTGCGGCAGATGCGTGAGGATTTGCCAGGAAGTCAGGGGAATGGGTGCTATCGCCTTCACCTACAGGAGTAATCAGGCACTCGTCGGTACCGCCTTCGGGCAATCGTTGCTTGAGGCAGGATGCCGTTTCTGCGGAGCCTGCGTTGATGTATGTCCTACCGGCGCTCTTTCGGACAGGCGTGCCAGGTGGGAAGGTGTAGCCGAACGTACGGTAAAATCAACGTGCCCGTATTGCGGAGTCGGCTGCCAGCTTGAACTCAAAATCAAGGGTGACAGGCTGACTGGAGTTATCCCCACGGACGGAATTAATAACGGACAGGCCTGCGTGCGCGGTCGTTTCGGAATCCCGGAGGTTGTCAACCACCTCAAGCGCCTTAAAGTACCCACTCTTAAAACTGAAGGAGAACCGGCAGAAGCAGGCTGGAACGATGCACTGCGTATCGTAGCTGAAAAACTCGGTAATTATAAACCGGGAGAAATTGCCGTCATCAACTGCGCCGAAAGCACAAACGAAGAGAACTATATTATCCGGAAATTTGCCCGGTCCGTATTAAAGACCGGTAACATGTACAGCCTCGCCGGAATAGGAAACAGTTCAACGATAACCGGACTGTCAGCAAGTCTGGGGACCGGTGCCTCAACCGCTCCGTTAAGCGATATTTCGAAGACGGGCTGTATCCTCACCCTGGGGATAGATACCGGCAATTCGCAGCCCGTGGTCGGAGTCGAAATAAGACGGGCAGTGAATGCGGGAGTTAAACTCATCGCCGCCGGCAGCCGGGCTACCGACCTTTCACGTATAGCCGATATCTGGCTGCAGTACCGCCCGGGAACGGATGTCGCCCTACTGGGCGGAATACTGAAAGTCATCCTTGACGAGAAACTGGCGGATACGGATTTTATCAAGAAGCACTGCCGCGATTATGACGCATTCAAGGAATCACTCGGTAGCCTCAGTTTATCTTATATCGAAAAGACCACCGGGGTGCCAGAAGAAAGAATTAAAGAAGCAGCCAGGATATACGCCGGCGGTAAAACTGCCTGTGTTATTTACGGAGAAGGAATTACCTGCCAGAGCCACGGAAGCGCAAGCGTATCGGCAATAGCCAACATTGCGCTGCTTACCGGAAATATCGGTAAGCCGGGGGCGGGTATTATGCCGATGACCGGAATGAACAATGCACAGGGTGCATGCGACATGGGAGTTACGCCCGAAGCGGAAGCGGGACCGACTCTCACCGGAATCCTGGATGCTATTAAAAAGAAGAAAATCAAAGCATGTTATATTATCGGCGACCACCCGTTTCTCCATGGCAAGCTGGATGGGCTTGAATTTCTGGTAGTCCAGGACCTGCTTCCCTCCCCGACCGGCCGGATTGCGGATGTCGTCCTGCCGATGGCAAGCTTTGTCGAGACGGAAGGCACCTTCACAAATGCCGAACACCGTGTGCAGCTTGTGCGTAAAGCGATTACACCGTACGGTAGTTCCCGTCCTACCTGGCAGATAATCAGCCAGGTAGCCGCTAAGATGGGCTTTAAAGAAGACTTCAATTACAGAAGGCCTTCTCAAATAATGAATGAATTAAATGATACCGTCCCCGCTTACGCAGGTATTTCGTACCGCCGACTCCTGAAAAAAGGACTCCGGTTATCTAGGGAGTTGGGCGGGAGTAAAGCCGGGTTTATCCCGCTTAATATTAAGTCCACCGTACCGAAGGCGGATGCCGAATATCCACTTACATTAACGAGTGAGTCGAACCTGTATTATTTCCATACCGGTGAAGACCTGGGCGCATTCGGTGTCCTTGCCGGAAAGAAAGCAGCCTCTATCAACTATCAAGACGCCGCTACCGTAAAAATCGGCGAAGGAGAAACGGTTAAGATTATCTCGAAGTGGGGAGAAATAGAAGCTAAGGTGAAGATTGATAACAGTCTGCCGGCAGGCGTCATCGGTATGCCGTTTCACCTCGTATACGGAATTTTAAACCCGGCGGTAGACAAAATATCGGGTACGCCGGAGTACACAGTCTGCCCGGTGAAGATTGAGAAAAAGAAAAGAGCCGGTAAAAAATAAGTTACCCTGCCTGTGGAGGCAAAAATAAGTGTATAAAATATTGCTGAAAGAAAATCTGGTGCCTAATGTCAATCTTTTTAAGATTGAGGCTCCTGATATAGCAAATAAAGCTAAGCCGGGACACTTCGTTATAATCCGTGTCGACGAGACCGGCGAGCGTGTCCCGATGACGATTGCCGACTGGGATAAAGAAGAAGGCAGCATTACAATAGTCTGTTTCCAGGTAGGCACCAGCACCAGCAAACTGGCGCAGCTCAAGACCGGCGACTATATAGAAAACGTGGTCGGTCCTCTTGGAGTACCGCTGCACATCGAAAAACTTGGCACGGTGCTCTGCATCGGCGGCTGTTACGGAATCGGCAGCATTCTGCCCGTGGCACGGGCAATGAAAGAAGCCGGAAACCGGGTTATTTCGATAGCCGAAGGCCGGAGTAAGAACCTTATCTACTGGCAGGATAAACTGCGCACCGCCAGTGATGAACTGATAGTCGTAACGGAAAACGACGCCGATTCGTTAAAAGGCTGGATACCCGAGAGATTAGAAGAGCTGGTGGCAAGAAGCGATAAGCCCGACCTGGTAGTGGCTGTCGGCTGCACCTTTATGATGATGCGCACCTCGATGGCTACAAAACCCTACGGAATAAAGACAATCGTGCACCTCGCACCGATAATGGTGGACGGCACCGGAATGTGCGGCTGCTGCCGCGTATCCGTTGGCGGTGAGACCAGGTTCGCCTGTGTCCACGGTCCTGAGTTCGACGGACATGAGGTCGACTGGGAACTATTAATGGCAAGGCAGAGTCCTTATCTTGCCGAGGAATTGCTGTCGCTGCAGGAATGGGAATGTCAGAACTGGGTAATGGCGGAGGAGGAGGAATAAAATGCCGGAATTGAACTTAAACCGTGAATCTATGCCGATGCAGGACCCCGAAGTCCGGGGCAAGAACTTCAGTGAAGTCGCTCTCGGTTACGATGAGGAAAAAGCCCTTGCGGAGGCTTCACGCTGCATCCAGTGCCCGAAGCGCCCCTGCACCGAAGGTTGCCCCGTAGGAGTAGACATTCCAGATTTTATTAAAGCGATGACCGAAGGTGATATGCCGGGAGCGGTAAAAGCCCTCAAGAATAAAAACAGCCTGCCTGGAATATGCGGACGGGTCTGCCCCCAGGAAACGCAGTGTGAATCCCGGTGCACCCTGGGCAGGAGAGATGCTCCGATTGCAATCGGCAGGCTTGAAAGATACGTCGCCGACTGGGAGCGGAATAATCCCGATAAATTGGATACTAAGACCGAGCCGATTAAACCGACGGGTAAAAAGGTAGCCGTGGTCGGCTCCGGACCTGCCGGACTCACCGTAGCCGCCGACCTTGCCAAGGCAGGACACAGCGTTGTCCTTTATGAAGCTCTGCACGTGCCCGGCGGAGTGCTCGTTTACGGCATACCCAATTTCAGGCTGCCCAAGGAAATCGTCCAGAACGAAGTCAAATTTGTTACCTCGCTCGGAGTCGACCTGAAACTTGACCAGGTAATCGGAAATATACATACCGTTGACGAACTGCTGAATTCGGACTTCGATGCCGTGTTCCTTGGGACCGGCGCCGGACTGCCGATGTTTATGAATATTCCGGGTGAGAACCTGAACGGGATTTACTCCGCCAATGAATTTCTGACCCGCGTCAACCTGATGAAAGCCTACAGGTTCCCCGAGTATGACACGGTAGCCAAGATTGGTAAAAAAGTGGCCGTAATCGGCGGCGGCAATGTAGCAATGGACTCCGCTAGATGCTCTCTACGCCTCGGAGCTGAAAAGGTATATATTATTTACCGGCGCTCCGAAGCAGAACTGCCGGCACGCCGCGAGGAAGTCGAAAATGCAATGGAAGAGGGTATCATCTTCAAATTCCTCACCAACCCGACGCGTTTCATAGGTGATGAAAACGGCTGGGTAGTGGCGGCGGAATGCATCCAGATGGAACTCGGAGAACCCGACGATAGCGGCAGGCGTCGTCCCGTGCCCAAGGAAGGCAGCGAGTTCATTATAGACCTGGATACCGTAATCGTCGCCCTCGGGACCTCTCCGAATCCGTTGATACCTTCCACCACCGAGGGACTGGACACCACAAGGTGGGGGACCGTAGTGGTGGATGAGGAGACAGGTAAGACATCCAAGCCGAAGGTCTGGGCGGCAGGCGACCTCGCTACCGGCGCGGCAACCGTTATAAGCGCCATGGGCGGGGGTAAAAAAGCCGCCAAGGCTATAGATGAGTATCTGAAGAGTCTATAGAAACTGATAATGAGAAAAGTAAAGGCGGCACCAAATGGTGCCGCCTTATTTACACCCTATCAGGTTAAATGCCCCGGCTGGGGAGAGTTTGAATCGGATATGACTGGGCCAGGTAGCCGTTACCGGAATGGCGTACCAGCAGCCTGTCTCGTAGATTTGTCGATGCGGTAAGCGCGGAGTACTCGAGGGGATTCTTGATTTTATCTTTGCGCATTATCGCGTAAAGAAAAGCTCCCACTCCATCGGTCCTGCCTATTACCTGAGCACCGACAAGCCTGTCTCCTGAAAATACCAGCCGGTGATAGTTATCCCGAGACTTCTCTTCTGCCGTTTTTACATCTCCAAGCGTTTCAAGTTGAGCGCCGCAGACACCCATCGAAACGGCGTGGGTATCATAAATATCTATACTGGTAATATTCATCGAACCGGCGTATACCGATGTGTGCGCGCAGCAGTTCCGGGCAGCCGTTTCCGCCTGCTTGATGGCGTTATGCCACAGCATACTCAGAGCGCGGTCACCGGTAACAAGGTCATAAGCCTCGGCACAGTCACCGCAGGCATATATATCTTTTATACTCGTTTCCATCTGAGGGGATACCTCGATTCCCCGGAGTTTCCCCGTCTTTATTCCGGCCTCGACGGCAATCTCGGTATTAGGCCGCATACCCGCCGCCATAACCACCATATCGGCGCTTAGTTTACGCTTACCGGTTACTACTCCCTCTACCTTCCCGGTACCTATTATCTGTTTTACCTGCTCACCGGTAAATACTTCTATTCCGTTTTCATCGATAATTCGCTGTAACCGCAGCGAAGGTACCTTATCGAACACCTTGGAAAGAATGGTATCCAGAAGTTCGACTATATATACTTTTACTCCCCTGCCGTGCAGAGCTATCGCCGTCTCGATACCGACCGGTCCCGAACCGACTACTACCGCTCTGGAAGCCGGATAACCC